>NZ_JBXAWK010000012.1:0-138078 GCF_057291755.1 Kitasatospora sp. UYEF31 | reverse complement strand
CACAACCGCCGGGCCCGCCCCTACCGGTGGGAGTACGACGCGGACGCCGATCACGCCCGCTACCTCGCCCGCCGTCCCGAAGCGGAGCAGGATGGCGGGCTCTACGCCCAGGCCGCATAGTCCTCACGCCCAGTGACCAATTACCGTCCCGCAACCAGCAAGGAACTTCCGACGCGCTGCACTAGGGCAGCCCGAGGAACTTGCGGATGACCGTGTCCCTGATGCCGTCGACCGGAATCGGCGGCACCAAGTGGGCCAGGTTGTCGATCAGTCCGTTGATGACGAGCGTGCCGTGGGCGTCAGCCCCCACCACGTACCTGGGGCGGGGCGATTCGGCGGTGACCGCGAGCGCGATGGTGCCGGCCACGTCGTCTATGCCGCTCCAGAACCGCTCCATCAGGTGGAACCCCAGGTCGAGCCGGCGGAACGACAGCGCCCAACGGGTGTTTTGGTACCGCTCCTTCGCCGCGGCCATGTCGTCGGTCAGCCCACTGCGGAAACCGCCGGGAGCAACCGTGACCACGTCCACGCCGGTCCCCGCGAGCTCGATGCGCAGCGCGTCGGTGACCGCCTCGAGTGCGTGCTTCCCGGCCTGATACCAGCCCATCATCGGGTAGTTGACCCGGCCGGCGATCGAGGAGATCTGGACGACCCGGCCCCAGCCGCGCGCCTCCATGTGCGGCACGGCCATCCTGGCCAGCCGTACGGGGGCGAAGACGGAGGTCTCCATGAGGTATCCGGCCTCCTGTTCGGAGACCTCCATGACCGGCGCGTAGCTGTGGCCGCCCGCGTTGTTGACCAGCGCGTCGGGGCGGACCTCGTCGATGACGTCCTTGCAGCCCCCTTCGTCGGTGATGTCCAGGATGCGGGTGGCGATCCGCACTCCGGCCGCGTCGGCGGCGGCTTCCACCTCGGCGGCCTTCTCCTTGGTGCGCACCGTGCCGACGACGCTCATGCCGTCTTCGCCGGCCAGCCGGACCGCGGTGCTCAGGCCGAGCCCGGAGTTGGCTCCGGTGATCAGGACAGTCCTGCCCGTACGCTGCCTCACACTCCCGCCCGGGACGGGGCGGGGACTTTGGTGTGGGCGGCCGACTTGCCCGGGGGCTTGCCGGAGCCCTGCTCCGCTGAGTGCCCGCCGGACCGGCGTGGTGCGGGCAGTTTGACCGGGGTGTGTTCAGGCGTACGGTCCGGAGCCTGCGTCGACCGGGTGGGTCCGGGGTCGGGGTCGGGCGTGGGCGCGGAGTCCGGGGTGGACGGCACCGCAGCCTCCTCAGCGGTGGCGGGCATCTCCAGCGGCGTGGCCGCCGGCTCCGGGCCGACCGGCGGCTGTTTCGCGGCGGGCGGTCCGGCGGTGCGCGTCTTCGCGGCAGCCGGCCGTACGCCCGCCGTCTTCTGTCCCGCGGACCCGGGCTCGGGCTCGGGCTCGGCCACCGTGACGACTGTGCACGCTGGGTCCGTCGCCCCCTGCCCGCCGGGCTGGGGCTCCCCCGCCCGGCCTGCGACCTTGCTGCGCGGCGGTTTCGGCGGCGTCACCGGGGACTTGGCCGGGCGGCGCTTGGCGGCGGCACGGGTCGTCCGTACTGCCTTCTGCGGCTTCTCCGGTTTTCCGGTTGCGGCCCCGCCAGTGTCCGACGGACCGTCAACAACCTTGTCCGGTAAAGGTGCTGACACAGGGTCGGCGACCAGCCTGGTTCCCGTGTCGTGCGTCGGCGTGAACTCGTGCGCGGCCTTCAGCAGCACGTTCAGCTGGTCGACGATGCTGTCGGCGAGCGCGAACGGGTCGGGCAGCATCTCCTTGCCGGACAGGACGCCGATGTCTATCTGGTCGTCGTAGCTCATGCCGCCGATGAACAGCCCGAACCCGTCGCCGATGATGCCCATCGAATGGAACGCCTCCACTTTCTGACCCTGCGAGTACAAAACCGCCCGCGGTCCCGGAACGTTGGAGGTGATCGCATTGCTGATCGGCGGCAGCAGCGCGCCGAGCTTCGCGCCGCGGAACACCTTGCCGCCCAGGGCCAACAGGGCGGGCGGCGGCGCGTCGGCGAGGTTCGCCAGCATGTCGTTGCCGAGCTTCCCCTGGACCGCCTTGGACGCCATGGAGTTCTCGTGCACGCACAGCAGCCGTTCGGCCGCGTCGTCCACATCGGTGGAGAGGTCCACGAGCATGCCGCTGATCATGTTGCCGCCGGGCCGGTCCACGCCCTGACTGGCGTCCACCGGGACAATAGTGACCAGTGAACTGTCCGGGGCTTCGCCGAAGCGCTCCAGTTGTTCGCGGACCGCGCCGCCGACCAGCGCCAGGTAGACATCGTTGATCTTGACGCCGAAGGTGTCCTTGATGAACTTCACGTCGGACAGGCTGATCGTGCAGAAACCGTACGAACGCTCTTTCGTGACCGTGTCGTTGAAGCGGGTCTTCGGCATGCCGATGAGCGGCACGGCCTGCCCGAGGCGGCCGGTGGCGGCGGCCTGGATGCCGCCCTGCACCGTGCCGAGCAGCGACTTGCCGAGCCGGACCGGGGTGGCGCCGACGTACTTGACCGTCTCCACCAGCCCGGCCAGACCCTGCGGCGCGGCGACGGGGTCCATCGCGCCGGGCGGCGGTCCCGCGGGGACGCCCCCCTCCACGTCACGGTCGAAGAAGATCTCCTGCATCGCCGCGCCGGCCCGGCCGTCGATACACGTGTGGTGCACCTTCCACAGGTGCGCGACCCGGCCGTCGGCCAGACCGTCGACGACCCACCACTCCCACAGCGGCCGGTCGTGCGGCATCCGGTGCTGGTAGACCTCCACCGCCAGTTCGGACAACTGTCCGCGTCCGCCCGGCGCGGCGACCGTCGCCCGGTGCATGTGGTTGTCGAGTTCAAAATCCGGGTCGTCGATCCAGTGCGGGCGCACCAGGCCGAGCGGGTGCTCCACCAGCCTGCGGCTCAGCAACGGGAGACGGTGCAGCCGGGCGCGCAGTGTCTCCTTGAACACGTCGTAGTCGATCCGCCCGCCGGTGTCCGAGGCGTCGACGATGGTCAGGCAGATGACATGCATCGGCCATGTCTCCGACTCGAGTGCCAGAAAGGCCGAGTCCAGACCGGAGAGCTTCACCAGTTGTTCCTCCTTCCGATGCCCGAGGCGAGCAGGGCATCGTCAATGAAACGTCGGGTCTGCCGGTTCCACATCGCCCCCACGTGGGACCCGCGGTACCAGCAGACGCTTGGTTCGTCCCAGTGCTTCCACAACCGGTAGGCCTGCTGCGGCGTGGCCATCCGGTCGGCAAGCCCGGCGTAGACGAACCGCCGGTCCAGCGGAACCCGCGGCGTGAGCGCCAGCGGGGAGACCACCCGGTGCACCGTCTCGGCGTCCTCGCCGAGCAGCCCGGCGGCCTGCACTTCACGTTTGACGTCGTCGGGCACGTGGTGCGACATGACCCAGGCCATGTCCACCGACGGGACGCCGACGATCACACAGTCGAGGTCCTCGAGGCTCGCGAGCAGTGCCGCGGTGTACGCGCCGAGCGAGAGCCCGTGCACCGCCACCGACGTCGCGCCCTGCTCCCTGGCCCAGGAGATGCAGCGCCGCACGTCCCAGACCGCCTGGCCCAGGCCGTGCACGTTGCCGAGGTAGTCGAACGAGATGAACGGGGTGTCCTGGGTCCGCGCGCCCTTGCGCGGACCGTGCATCGGGAGCACCGGGTGGATCACGTTGACACCGAAGTCGCGGTGCATGGTCATCGAGCGGAACGCGACCAGGTCACTGGGCTTGCCCATCCCGAAGCCGTGCAGGTTGACCAGCCACGGACGGGGCCTGCCCGGATGCCGCAGGACGTACGCCCACACCCGCTGGTTCGCCCCCGCCGCCTGCCAGCGGACAGCCCCCGGGATCCCCGGGAAGGGCTGGTAGCCGCTGTCGAAACTGATCTGCTCGTAGCTGACCGTGCCGAAGAACTTGCCGCGGACGACCGGGTCGGTCAACGGCGGCGGGTCCTCGTGGAACGCCGCCGGGGAGTCCAGGTAGGTCTCCGCCCGGAACTTCTGCACGGCGTCGTCGATCTCGTGCCGGATCCGCAGGGCGTCCTCCGGCCCCGGCGACAGGCGGGCGGTGGACATGAACGCCACCACGAGCTCGTCGAGGAACGCGGCGGACACCAGCCCCGGGGTCGGGAAGGCGGTCGGCATGTCCGGGTAGTTGCGGCGCTCGGTGCGCAGCGACCGGACGTAGGACCGGACGCCGAACCCGACGGACCGCGGAACGCTGCGCAACACCTGCCCGACGGGTATGTCGGAGAGCATCGAAGCGGAGTTCTCGCCCTCGGAACGTATTCGGCGCAGGTAGTCGAACATGAGTGAGGCCCCTCCCCCGGGTCCGCCTTCAGCGATCACAGCAGGTTGGTCACCGTTGACCATTTGTGATCACATCCAACGCTGAAGATCACCTAAAGTCGCCACCCGACAACTCTCCGGCGATCCGGCACGGCCGACACTAGTACAGGTTCAACGGAGCGAACACAGGCCCTAGCCAGTAGTAACGACGATTTCACACGGCGCACCGCTGCCCTTAACCCTCGGGGGCGTCCACGCGACCGGCGGTACCCTGCCCCGAAATCCGCACGTGCGACAGGTGCATCAGCCACCTGACGTGAAGTCGCTCAGACGTCCGGCTTCCTGACGTCCTCCGGGCGTCCTTTCAGACATCGGCCGACCGGCGTACGGATGACCCGCGGGCGGTGTGACGACGAAAAACCGGCCGTCGGCTGACGGCCGGTTCTTCGCGCTGCGGAGTGTCCCTCCGGTCGTCGCGTTTCCTCAACCCGCGTGTTTCGTCAACCACGGTCCCGCTTCGGTGCGGCGCCGCGCCCGCTCAGTGCAGCACCGACTCAGTGCAGCACCGACTCAGTGCAGCACCCGCTCAGTGCAGCGTCACGTCGTCGTGCAGTGCGACCTTGCCGAGTTCCGTGTGCCCGCCGGGGTGCCGCCACCACATCAGCCGGGCCGCCTGCGGCGTGTTCGCCTGGACGTTGCACCGCCACGCGGTCGCGCCGTCGATACGGACGAGGTACGGGCTGCCGGCCGGTCCGGTGCGCTTCTTGCGGACCTCCCGCGCCGGCACCTCCTTGGCCCGGTCGGTCAGTACCTCGACGCACACCCGCAGCACCCGGGCCCGTTCGACGCGCTCCAGCGCCGCCAGGGAATCCAGCCAGTCGGGGCCCAGGAGGTAACCCTGCTCCAACGGCCAGGAGGGCCGCTCCGCTTCGGCGACGGTGCGCAGCCAGGTCTCTTCGATCTCGTATCTGAACTGGCGTTCAGGATCGGAGTAGACGGTCGGGACCGTGTCGCCGCACGCGGTCGTCTGGTCCTCCAGTGCCTTGGTCCGGCGCTGGAGCTCGCTTTTCTCCTTGCGGCCCGCGGTCAGTTCCTCGCGCTGGTCGGCGCAGGTGCGGATCATCCCGCGCAGTTCGGCGTCGGCCGCCTTGCGTTGTTCCTGTTCGTGGTGGAAACGCCGCTCCCAGCCCTCCGCCAGTGACTCCGCCGCCTTGACCGCGTCGTCGAGGGCGTCCTTCTGCCCGGCTACCGCGCCGAGTTCCTCGCGGAGGGTGTCCAGCTCGGAGGTGACGGTGTGCAGGGCGGCCTGGAAGCGCTTCAGGGAGTTCTGGGCGGCGACGAGTTGCGCTTTGAGTTTGACGTCGGCGGGGCGGGGCCGGGGTTCCGGCTCCACCGCGGGTTCCGGTGCGGCAGGAGGGGGCGCTTCCCGGCCGAAGGCTGGGGGAGGTGCGGGCCCGTCGCCCGGTTTGGCGGGTACGGCCTTGGGCCGGCCGAAAACCAGTGCCGGGGTGGGGATCCGGGAGATCTTCGCGGGCGGGACGGCGGCGACTGCGGGCAGGGCTGTGGTCGCGGCCCGGGTGGGCTGGGCCGCCGGAACTGACGGGCCGGCCGGCACGGACAGCGGAGGCGACGGTGTGGGCCCCGGCGGGCGCGGCACCGGTGTGGGTGCCGGTGTGGAAAGCGCCGCCGGAACTGACGGAGCCGCCGGTCCCGGTTTGGGCGTGACGAAGCGGGCGAGCGCCTCGACCGCGGACGGCCCGAGCGCTCCGGCGACACTGGGCCGCGCGGCCGGCGCCACCGGCTTCGGCGGGCCCCACTCGACGGAGTCGAGGATTTCGCGTATCCGCTGCACGGCCGCCTTCTCCGCTCCCGGGTGGACCTGCACCAGCGGGTGCCGCCCCCGCTCGTCCTTGGGGTGGGCCCCGACCCGGAACACCCGGACCGCGCCGCCGTACGTGTTGAGCTCGGGGCCCAGGAGGTCGGACAGCTCCCAGGCCGCCCCGGGGTCGGTCAGACAGGCTATGTGCGGACCTTCGCCCAGTTCGGCACCGAGGGTGTCCGGGTCCAGGAGCAGACCACGGTCACGGGAGGGGGTCAGCAGCACCAGCGGTTCATAGCGCAGCGGGTCGAAAATATGCTCGACAAGATGGCGGATCCGGTCCTTGCCGTAGCGGGACGCCCCGCCTCTGCCCGATCGGGACTGTCCTGGCTGTGCCTGCATCGCTTCCCCTCCTCTCACACGTGTTGTCCTTTCCGGTGTACGCACAACGAATACCTGAATACAGCTGGTGCCCGGAACTCGTGACGAATTCCGGGCACCGCGTGTCGCGTTCCGTCCATGGTTCGGACAGACGGTCGGTCAGCCTCGGACCCGTCGTCCGCCGGCTGCCCAGGCACGCTGGACGTCGAGGTCCTTGTGCAGCTCGGCGAGCTGTTCGGCGACGCGCACGGGTGCGGTGCCGCCACGGCCGTCGCGGGAGGTGATCGAGCCGATGACGGTGAGTACGGAGCGTACCTCCGGAGTCAACGTCCCGGAGATCTCTTCGAGTTGTTCGTCCGTCAGGTCCCACAGTTCCATGCCGCGCGGCTCACAGAAGCGCACACACGCACCGGCGACCTCATGGGCCACCCGGAACGGCGTGCCCTGCCGGACCAGCCACTCGGCGATGTCGGTGGCCAGTGCGAATCCGGCCGGGGCCAGCTCCTCCAGGCGGGCGCGGTGGAAGGTCAGCGTCGCGACCATCCCGGTGAACGCCGGGAGCAGCACCTCAAGGGTGTCGATGGAGTCGAAGACCGGCTCCTTGTCCTCCTGGAGGTCCCGGTTGTACGCCAGCGGCAACGCCTTGAGGGTGGCCATCAGACCGGCGAGGTTTCCGATGAGCCGGCCTGACTTGCCGCGGGCCAGCTCGGCGATGTCCGGGTTCTTCTTCTGCGGCATGATCGACGAGCCGGTGGAGAACGCGTCGTGCAGCGTGACGAAGGAGAACTCCTTCGTGTTCCAGATGATGATCTCTTCGGCGATCCGGGAGAGGTTCACCCCGAGCATCGCGGTGATGAACGCGAACTCCGCGAACACGTCGCGCGCGGCGGTGCCGTCGATCGAGTTCGCCGCGGAGGCGGAGAAGCCGAGCTCGTGGGCGACCTGCTCGGGGTCGAGGCCGAGGGTCTGCCCGGCGAGCGCGCCGGAGCCGTACGCGGAGACGTCGGCCCGCCGGTCCCAGTCGCGCAGCCGGTCCGCGTCCCGGGAGAACGCCTGGACGTGCGCGAGCAGGTGGTGGGCGAGCAGCACCGGCTGGGCGTGCTGGAGGTGGGTGCGGCCCGGCATGGCCACGTCGGCGTGCGCCTCAGCCTGCCCGATGAGGGCCTGCTGCAGGTCGGCGACCAGGGTGCCGATGGTCCGCGCGTGGTCGCGCAGGAACATCCGGCCGAGGGTCGCGACCTGGTCGTTGCGGGACCGTCCGGCGCGCAGCTTGCCGCCGAGGTCCGGGCCCAGGCGTTCCAGGAGGCCGCGCTCCAGCGCGGTGTGGACGTCCTCGTCCTCGATGGTGGGCGTGAACGTCCCGGCGGCGACCGCCGCGGCCAGGTCGTCGAGCCCGTCGAGCATGCGCGAGAGTTCGTCGTCGGTCAGCAGCTCGGAGCCGTGCAGCACACGCGCGTGTGCCTTGGATCCCGCGATGTCGTACGGGGCCAGCCGCCAGTCGAAGTGGACCGAGGCCGACAGTTTGATCAGCGCCTCGCTGGGGCCGTCGGAGAACCTGCCTCCCCACAGGCGGGTGGTCTCGGGGGTGTTCGTCACAGGGTGCTCTCCTTGGGGGCTGCGCGTACCGGGGTGAGGACCGCCGGGCGGCCGTCGCAAGTGATGCCCGCGACGGACACCCGGCACTGGGGTCCCGCTGGTGGAGAAGTGTTACTGCGAAGGTGTCAGTCACCGGCCAGGTCGCGCTCAGCGGCCATCTTCGCCGACAGGCCGAACAGGTCGATGAAGCCCTTGGCCGCGCTCTGGTCGAACGTGTCGCCGGTGTCGTACGTGGCCAGGCCGAAGTCGTACAGCGACTCCTCGCTGCGCCGGCCGGTGACGACCGCGCGCCCGAACACGTTCTGGTCGATGGAGTACGGCGACTTCTTCGTCGTGACGATCGGCAGGTTGTTGCGGTCGGCGAACTCGATCGCCTTGTCCCGGGTCATCGCGTAGTCGCGGACCGGCGCGACGCACTTGAGCCCGGGGGCCAGCGACGTGATGCCGACCTCGAAGCGCACCTGGTCGTTGCCCTTGCCGGTACAGCCGTGCGCGACCGTGGTGGCGCCGTGCTTGCGCGCGGCGGCGACCAGGTGCTTGACGATCAAAGGCCGCGACAGCGCGGAGACCAGCGGGTAGCGGTCCATGTAGAGGGCGTTGGACTGGATCGCCTTGAGGCAGTACTCATCGGCGAACTCGTCACGGGCGTCGGCCACTTCGGCCTCGACTGCACTGCAGGCCAGGGCCCGCTTGCGGATGACCTCAAGGTCCTCACCGTCCTGGCCGACGTCGACGGCGACGGCGATCACCTCGGCGCCCGTCTCCTCGGTGATCCAGCCGATGGCGACAGAGGTGTCCAGACCTCCGGAATAGGCGAGTACGACGCGCTCGGTCACGAGCGTTCTCCATTCAGGCGTGCGCATTGGTGCGGAGATGAACAGGAGGTCGGGGGGTCAGGAGACCCGGTGCTCGGCCAGGGCCAGCAGGTGCGCGGCCAGGGCCGCCGCACCGTCCGGGTCGCGACTGACGATCATGATGGTGTCGTCGCCGGCGATGGTCCCCAGGATGCTGCGGTTCTCCGCGTGGTCCATCGCCGAGGCCAGGAAGTGCGCCGCCCCCGGCGGGGTTCGGACCACGACCAGGTTGGCCGAGGACTCGGCGGAGACCAGGAGCTCGCCCGCGAGGCGGGCCAGTCGGCCCTCGTAGACGGACTCGTCCATCGGCGGCCGCGGGGTGCGGTCGCCGCCCTCGGCCGGTACGGCGTAGATCAGCGAGCCGGCGCCGTCGCGGATCTTGACGGCCCCGAGTTCGTCGAGGTCCCGCGAGAGGGTCGCCTGGGTCACGGCGAGGCCGTCGTCGGCGAGCAGCTTGGCCAGTTGGCTCTGTGACCGGACCCGTTGCCGGGTCAGCAGGTCGACGATCCGCCGGTGCCGGGCGGACCGGGTGCTGGGTACGGCGTAGACCCCGTCGGGGGCCGCCTTCGGCAGTTCCGCACTGTGCGGTTCCGCTTTGGGTGCCGCGGCCTTCGGCCCGCTGCTCATGACGGCCCCGCCGTCCTTCGTCGCTGGCCCATGAAGTGGGTAGAGGTCATCTCAGGCTCCTTGAGCGGACGGGACGGACGCCGCGGCGGTGTCCAGGATGGCGGGCAGCGCGGCCAGGAAGGCGTCGATGTCCTCGTCCGTGACCACGAGTGGCGGCGCGAGCCGGATCCGGCCGGGCACCGGGGCGTTGATGAGGAAGCCGCGTTCCTGCGCCGCGGTCTGGGCCGCGGCCGACACCGGCTGGTTCAGCACGATGCCCAGGAGCAGCCCGGTGCCCTCGACCCGGTCGACCAGCGGGTGGCCCAGCCCGGCGACCGACGTCTTGATCTTCTCGCCGAGCTTCGCGGCCCGGCCGCAGAGGTCCTCCGACTCGATGGTCCGCAGGACCGCGAGGGCCACGGCGCAGCACACCGGGTTCCCGCCGAAGGTGGTGCCGTGCTGGCCGGGGGTCAGGAGGTCGGCGGCGGCGCCGAAGGCGACGGTCGCGCCGATGGGCAGTCCGCCACCCAGGCCCTTGGCCAGGGTGACGACGTCCGGTTCGACGCCGTGTGCCTGGTGCGCGAACCAGGAGCCCGTCCGGCCGACACCGGTCTGGATCTCGTCGAGGATGAGCAGGGCGCCGGCCGCTGTGGTGATCTCCCGGGCCGCGGTCAGGTAGCCGGCCGCGGGTTCGACGACGCCGTTCTCTCCCTGTACCGGTTCGAGGATCACTGCGGCGGTCTGCGGGCCGACGGCGGCGCGCAGCGCTTCAGCGTCGCCGTACGGCACGAACGTGATGTCCGGCAGCAGCGGTTCGAACGGCTGCTTCTTCCGCGGCTGGCCGGTGAGCGACAGGGCGCCCATCGTCCGGCCGTGGAAGGCGCCGACGGTGGAGACGGTCTCCGGCCGGCCGGTGCGCCGGGCGATCTTCAGCGCGGTCTCGTTGGCCTCGGCCCCGGAGTTGGAGAAGAAGACGCGCCCCGGGCGGCCGAGCAGGCCGAGGAGCTTCTCGGCCAGCGCCACCGGCGGCTCGGAGACGTACAGGTTCGAGACGTGCCCGAGGGTGCTGATCTGGTGGGTGGCCGCTTCGACCACCGCGGGGTGGGCGTGTCCGAGGACGTTGACCGCGATGCCCGCGAGCAGGTCGGTGTACTCGTTGCCGTCGGCGTCCCACACGTGCGCGCCCGCACCCCGGACGAGGGTGAGTTCCGGCGTGCCGTAGTTGTCCATCAGCGCGCCCTGCCAGCGGGCGGCGTAGGCCTTGTTGTCATCCGCGGTGATGCTCATGCGCTCTTCTCCCCCAGCTTCGTGACGACGACCGTCGGACCGTCGGGCAGCACTTCGGTGCCGACACCCTCGTCGGTGAACACTTCGAGGAGCAGCGAGTGCGGGACCCGGCCGTCCAGGACGTGTGCCTTGGGCACGCCGCCCTGTACGGCCCGCAGGCAGGCTTCCATCTTCGGGACCATGCCGCTGGCCAGCGTCGGCATCATCGCTTCGAGTTCGGAGGCGCTGAGCTGGCTTATGACCTCGTCGGAGTCCGGCCAGTCGGCGTACAGTCCTTCGACGTCGGTGAGGATGACCAGTTTCTCCGCGCCGAGTTCGGCGGCGAGCGCGGAGGCGGCGGTGTCGGCGTTGACGTTGTAGACGTGGCCGTCGGTGCCGCGGGCCACGGACGAGACCACGGGGACGCGGCCGTCAGCGATCAGGGCCCGGATCGCGCCGGGGTTGACCTCGACCACGTCGCCGACGCGGCCGATGTCGACCTTCTTCCCGTCGACGATCGCGTGCCGCTTCTCGGCGATCATCGTGTGCGCGTCCTCGCCGGTCATGCCCACGGCGTACGGGCCGTGCGCGTTGATCAGGCCGACGATCTCCCGCTGGACCTGCCCGGCCAGGACCATCCGGACCACGTCCATGGCCTCAGGGGTGGTGACCCGCAGGCCGCCGGTGAAGGTGGACTCCAGGCCGAGCTTCTCCAGTTGGGCGCTGATCTGCGGGCCGCCGCCGTGCACGACGACCGGCTTGAGGCCGGCCAGACGCAGGAAGACGATGTCCTGGGCGAACGCGGCCTTGAGTGCTTCGTCGACCATCGCGTTGCCGCCGAACTTGACGACGACGGTCTTACCGCGGAAGCGCTCCAGCCAGGGCAGCGCCTCGATCAGCGTGTGCGCCTTGGCGAACGCGTTGTTGTTGCGTCCCTGTTTTCCGGCCGACTCGGTGCGCATCTTCTCCCCCTGCTGAATTTCGCCGCTCGAAGCCGCACGTCCCCGGATCCCGCCGTCGCTGACGCTCCGGTGCGATCCGCGCGCGCCCCCGCGGCTTGGACCGGGCTTGATGGTGCCGGTCACGGGGCCACGCCCGCCATGCTCAGACCCAGCGTCTCGTCGAGACCGAGGGCGATGTTGGCGCTCTGCACGGCTCCGCCGGCGGTGCCCTTGACCAGGTTGTCGATCGCGCCGACGGCGACCAGGCGGCCGGACCGCTCATCGAGGGCGACCTGCACCACGGCGGTGTTCGCGCCGTAGGTCATCGAGGTGGCCGGCCACTGCCCCTCGGGCAGCAGGTGGACGAAGGGCTCGTCCGCGTACGCCTTCTCATAGGCGGCCCGGATGTCGGCGTAGCCCACGCCCGGCTTCACCTTGGCGGTGCAGGTGGCCAGGATGCCGCGGGACATGGGCGCGAGTGTCGGGGTGAAGGAAACGGTCACCGTCCCGCCCGCAGCGGCCTTCAGGCCCTGGGTGATCTCCGGGCTGTGCCGGTGCGTGCCGCCGACGCCGTACGCGCTCATCGAACCCATGACCTCGCTGCCGAGCAGGCTGACCCTGGCCGCCTTGCCGGCCCCGGAGGTCCCCGAGGCGGCGACGACCACGAGGTCGGGCTCGACGAGCCCGGCGGCGAAGGCCGGAACGGTCGCGAGCAAGGAGACCGTCGGGTAGCAGCCGGGGACGGCGATCCGCTTGGTGCCGTGCAGCGCCGCCCGGCCCCCGGGCAGTTCCGGCAGGCCGTACGGCCAGGTCCCGGCGTGCGGCGAGCCGTAGAATTCGGTCCAGTCGGCCGGGTCGGTCAGCCGGAAGTCCGCGCCGCAGTCGACGACGAGCACGTCCTCGCCGAGCTGGGCGGCCAGCGGCCCCGACTGCCCGTGCGGCAGCGCCAGGAAGACGACGTCGTGCCCGGCCAGGTTCTCCGGGGTGGCCTCGACGAGCAGCCGGCGGGCCAGCGGCAGCAGGTGCGGCTGGACGGAGCCCAGGAGCTGCCCGGCGTTGGAGTGCGCGGTCAGTGTGCCGATCTCGAACCGCGGGTGGGCCAGGAGCAGGCGCAGGATCTCGCCACCCGCATAACCACTCGCCCCTGCCAGTGCCGCCCGTACGCGCATCTCAACCCCTCCTCGAAACCGTAGGCATGACTATACGGAAGTCGGAAAGTTTATGCAATGAACGTTCCGCCGTCCGCCCCCGTACGCAATCCGTACGAATGAACCACCCGCGTTGCGCCCGCGCATCCCGGCCCGCGCTGTCCGGAACTCCGCCACGACCGCCGGACAGTGACGGGAAAATCCCCGGGCCTGAGCCCGTGGGATAGGATCCGGAGACTGTTTCCCCCCGCCCGCACACCCCCTCCGAGGGGTGCCCGGACCACCCGCGAGCCGGTCAGGGCGCATCCCGCAGGGCCCGCCCGGACTCCGCGCGGCACTGCGGGAGCACCCCGGCACCCCGCCTGACGAGACGAACGAGAACACCAGACGTGACGACCTCACTGGGACCCGCCGAGCACTCCGGGGCCCCCGCGACCGGCGGCGACCCCGGTCCCCGCCCGACCGCGCCCGCAGGACCCCGCACCTCCCGCGCCGCCCTGCTCCGTCGTTGGGACCTGGTCGCCATCGCCGTCCCCGTCGTCGTCTTCGCGGTGCTCGGCTGGTCCAAGCGCTGGGTGACGGACGACGGCCTGATCTTCACCCGCGCCGTACGGCAGATCACCGCGGGCAACGGCCCGGTGTACAACATCGGCGAACGCGCCGAGACGTCCACCTCCACCGTCTGGCAGTGGCTGCTGGCCCTGGCCGACTGGGTCACCCCGTTCGAGACTGCCCGGATGGCCGTCTACCTCGGGCTCCTCCTCTCCGTCGCCGGTGTGTACCTGGCCCTGGACGCCACCCGCCGCCTGTACCGCGACCTGGGCGTGACCAGGTTCCTCGTCCCGGCCGGTGTGCTGGTCTTCATCGCTGTCCCGTCGGTGTGGGACTTCACCACCGCCGGCATGGAGACCGGCCTGATCACCTTCTGGATCGGCGCCTCCTGGCACCTCCTGGTGACCGCCTCCCAGAAAGCCCAGCAGGCCCGGACACAACCAGCCCGGACACAACAATCCCCGGCACAACCAGCCCCGGCACAACCAGCGGAGTCGGCGACGCGGGGCACCCGCATCGCCCTGTCCCGCACCCTGGCCACGGCCTGCTGGCTGGGTCTGGGCCCCCTGGTCCGCCCGGACCTCGGCCTGGCCATGCTCGTGCTCCTGGTCGCGTTCGCCGTCCTGACCCGGGGCGGCTGGAAGCGCGGCATCCTCACCCTCGTCGCCGCCGGCGCGCTCCCGGGCGCGTACGAAATCTTCCGGATGGGCTACTACGGGCTGGTCTTCCCGATGCCCGCGCTCACCAAAGAGGCGGGCGAGTCCCTGTGGGGCCGCGGCTGGGACTACCTGACCGACTACCTGCAGCCGTACTACCTCTACGTCCCCCTCGCGCTCCTGGCCCTGGCCGCGCTAGCCCTCCTGCGCAACCGGCGTCCCGACCGCCCGACCGTGATCCTGCTGGCCACGCCGGTGGTGACCGCCCTCGCCCAGACGGTCTACGTGCTCAAGGTCGGCGGCGACTTCATGCACGGCCGCATGTGGCTGCCGGTGCTTCTCCTGCTGCTGCTCCCCCTCCTGCTGCTGCCGGTCGACCGGCTGACGCTGCCCGCGGTCGCCGGAATCGCCGCGTGGGCGGTGTTCTGCGGCGGGTTCATCCGGACCGCCGCGATCACCACGCCGTCGTCCGAGCCCGGCAAGAACCAGGTGTGGAACGAACGTGACGCGTACACGACCTGGACCGGGACGGACAATCCGACGACCCAGCAGGTGCACATCAACACCCTGCCGACCGTCGACCGGGAACTGCGGGCGGCCGGGCAGGCGGGCCGGCGTGAGCTGCTGACCGACCCGAACTACACCGCGCTGCCGCCGCTGCCGCTCAAGTCCGGTCTCGCCCACGACTACACGGAGGGTGTGATCATCGGCCGGCTGGGCGTCGGCGGCGCGATCGTGCCGCTGGACGGCGTCGTGGTGGACGTCTGGGGTCTTTCGAACACCATCGGGGCGCACATCACCCAGACCCAGCACAACGCGGCGGGCCACGAGAAGCTGCTCCCGGCCGCGTGGAACATCGCCCTGTACGTCGATCCGTCGGGTGACCGGCTTGTCCCCGCCCGGCTCGCCACCGCCGAGGACATCCGTGCGGCCCGCGCCGCGCTGCAGTGCGGTGACCTCAAGGAACTCGTCGAATCGGTGAACGCCCCGCTGACCGCCGGCCGCTTCTGGCAGAACCTGACCGGTGCGGTGGACCGGACCAAGCTGCGGATCCCGCCGGACCCGAAACTGGCCGAGCAGAAGTTCTGTGGTCCGGGACGCTGAACCGGGCCGCCGCAAACCGGGCGACCGCGGACCACACCACCGCGGACCACACCACCGACGACCGCACCACCGACGACCGCACCACCGACGACCGCACCACCGACGACCGCACCACCGACGACGAGTGCCGTAACAACCCCACGCACGAGGTGAGCACTATCGTGACGGACTGTACGCAGATCCCAGCGTCGACCGATCCGGAGCCACGCACGTCATGAGCCTCGTCCACCTGTTGTCCGGACGACCGGCCCCGGAACCCGCCCCGGAGGGGACCGTCGGGCCCCCGCGACAGGTCGCGCGGTGGAACCTGGCGATGGTCGCACTGCCCGCCGTGACCGTCCTGATCGCCGGCTGGAGCCGCCGCTGGATCAGCGACGACGGATTGATCTTCACCCGTACGGTCCGGCAGATCCTGGCGGGCCACGGCCCCGTCTACAACATGGGCGAACGCGCCGAGGCGTCCACGTCCACCCTGTGGCAGTGGATCCTCGTCGCGGCCGGCTGGCTCACCCAGATGGACATCGGCCGACTGGCCGTACTCCTCGGTCTGCTGTGCACGGTCGCCGGCTACGCCCTGGCCCTGGACGGCACCCGCCGCCTGTACGACGGTACGAACGCGCTTCTGCTCCCGGTGGGTATCGCCGTTCCGCTCGCGCTGCCGCCCGTCTGGGACTTCGCGACGTCAGGGCTGGAGACAGGCCTGGGCACCGCGTGGGCGGGCGGCGGCTGGTGGCTTCTGGTCCGTACGCTCTCCTCGTCGGGACCCCGCACGTCGTTCGCCCTGGCGTTCCTCGCCGGCCTCGGCCCGACGGTCCGTCCGGACCTGGCCATCGCGTCGGCCGGGTTCCTGATCGCCGCGTGGTTCACCCTGCGCCCCCGCTGGCCGTCGGCACTCGCCCACGCGGCGGTCGCCGTCGCGTTGCCGCTCGCGTACGAGATCTTCCGCACGGGTTACTACGGGGTCGTGCTCCCCCTCCCGGCGATCACCAAGGAGGCGGGGAACTCCGACTGGTCGCGCGGCCTGACCTACCTCGAAGACCTCAGTGCCCCGTACGCCCTGTGGCTTCCGCTGGTCCTCCTGGCCGCCGTCCTGACCACCACCGTCACCCGCGGCTACAGAACCGGACAGCGGACACCCGGCCCCCGGCTCGCCGTCCTCCTCATGCCGGTCGTCTGCGGCATCGTGATGATGACGTACGTGATCCGTGTCGGCGGCGACTTCATGCACGGCCGGATGCTCCTCCCGGGCCTGTTCATGCTCCTGCTTCCGGTGCTCCTCCTCCCCGCCGGCCGCCTCACCCTGCCGCTGGCCGCCGCCCTGTGCGTCTGGGCCGTCGTGTGCGCCGTCGCCCTGCGCGTCCCGTACGTCGGCGTCATCGGCGACCAGGGCATCGCCGACGAACGCGGTTTCTACCGCACCCAGACGAAGACGGACCATCCGACGACGGCGGACTCCTACCTGCGCAACTTCCCGCGTTTCCCCGAGGCCGTACGCATCGCCAGAACGCAGTACAACCACGTGCTCGTCTACGCGTGGCACGACGGCTTCTCGGTGACCCCGCTGAGCCCTTCGGTCAAGGCGACCGACGCGACGGTGTGGGGCAACCTCGGCGTCAACGGCGCGGCGGTGCCGCTCAACGGTCTGTCAGTCGACGTACTCGGCCTGGCCTATCCACTCGCAGCCCACGTCGAACTGACGAAGCGCGGCCGTCCGGGGCACGAGAAGGAGATCGACATCGCCTGGGTGTTCGCCGAGTACACGGACAAGGAAACGGTCCTGCCGCCGGGTGTGGACCCGCTCCGGGTGGCGGCGGCGCGGTACGCGCTGACCTGCGGCCCACTGAAGGAGCTCCAGGAGTCGGTGCGCGCACCGATGACGGCCAGCCGTTTCTGGAAGAACCTCACCGGCTCGGTGGACCGCACATCGTTCCGTTTCCCGAACGACCCGATCAAGGCCGTGCAGCAGATCTGCGGGGCCGGCGAAGTGCCCGAGGAGTACAAACCGAAGTGACGACCGCACTGATCACCGGAGCAACGCGCGGCATCGGCCGCGCGACCGCCGAACACCTCGCGTCGCGGGGTGCCGCAGTCGGCCTCCTCGGCCGCTCGGCCGCGGCGCTGGAACCTGTCGCTGAGGCGTGCGCCGCGCACGGTGTCCGGGTGGCGACCGCCGTGGCCGACGTCAACGACGCCGATGCCGTACGGTCCGCTGTCGCGTCGGTGACCGCGACACTCGGCGACATCGACCTGGCCGTCAACAGCGCCGGTCTCATCGACGAAGCCGAAGTGCCTTTCTGGGAAGCCGACATCGACCAGTGGTGGTCGGTCATGGAGACCAATCTGCGCGGCGTCGCCAACGTCTCGCACGCAGTTCTCCCCGGAATGGTCGCGCGTGGCTCCGGACGCATCGTCAACCTGGCCAGCGGCATGGGGACTTCGCCGTTCCCGACGTACTCGGCGTACTCGACGTCGAAGGGCGCGCTACTGCTGCTCACCGCCAATATGGCCGACGAGCTTGCGGAACACGGCGTGTTCGTCTTCGACATCTCGCCCGGTGCGGTCCTCAGCGACATGACGGCGACCCGCCCGATGTTCGCGGGCAAGACCGACTGGTACGACGTCCAGTTGTTCCTGAACGCCGTCACCCGCGTCACCGCCGGCGATCTCGACGCGCTGACCGGCCGGTTCATCCACGCGGCCAAGGACGACCTGGACGAGCTGCTGCGCGCCTGACGGCCCCGGCTGCGATGGTCCTGGGCTTTCGCAGGGCGGCCCATGCCGGGCCACAGTACTCTGCGAAGTCCAGGACCGCCGCAATAACGATCTCGGGTTCTCCAGGGCGGAGGGCACCCGGCAAACCCCAGGATCTTTACTGCCGGGCACTTCTACTCCACCGTCACACTCTTCGCCAGGTTCCGCGGCCGGTCCACGTCCCGCCCGAGTGCGACAGCCGTGTGGTATGCGAACAACTGGAGCGGGATCCCCAGCAGAATGGGGTCCAGCTCCGGCTCGTTGCGCGGCACGAGGATCACATCGTCGGCGACATCAGCCGGACTGTGACCCACCATCAACACAGGACCCTTGCGGGAGCGGATCTCCTGAAGCGTCGTCAGGTTCTTCTCCCGCAACTCGTCATCGGGAACCACCGCGACAACGGGCATCTCCGGGCCGACGAGCGCCAGCGGCCCGTGCTTCAACTCGCTTGCGGGGTAAGCCTCCGCGTGGATGTACGAGATCTCCTTCAGCTTCTGCGCGGCCTCCCGCGCGGTCGGCCAGCCGCGCACCCGGCCGATGAAGAGCATCCCGGGATTGTCGGCGTACTTCTTCGCCAGTTCAGCGATCTCCCCGTCCATTGCCAGGACTTCGGCGATCTGTCCGGGCAGCTTCCGCAGTCCGTCGCAGATCCGGCGGCCGTCGGCGGGCGAGAGGTCCCGCACCCGACCCAAGTGCAGTGCCAGCAGTGCGAACGCAACCGCGGTCGAAGTGAAGGCTTTTGTCGACGCGACAGAGATCTCGGGGCCCGCGTGCAGGTAGATCCCGCCGTCGCACTCGCGCGCGATCGCCGAACCGACCGCGTTGACGACGCCGACGACCCGGCCGCCCTTGCGCTTGACCTCCTGCACGGCGGCGAGGGTGTCGTACGTTTCACCGGACTGACTGACCGCCACATAAAGCGTGTCGGCTTCGATCACGGGGTTGCGGTAGCGGAACTCCGAGGCGGGCTCGGCGTGTGCGGGCACCCGGGCCAGTTCCTCGATGAGCTGCGCGCCGATCTCCCCGGCGTAGTAGGCGGAGCCGCAGCCGAGGATCTTCACCCGGCGGATCTCCCGGCTGGCCCGGGCGTCGAGGTTCAGACCACCCAGGTGCGCGGTGCTGAACCGCGGTTCGAGCCGGCCCATGAGCGTACGCGCGACCGTCTGCGGCTGCTCGTTGATCTCCTTGAGCAGGAAGTGGGCGTAGCCTCCCGTGTCGAAGTCCCCTGGCTCGACGTCGACGGCCTGCGGCTGCTTGACCGTGGCCCGCGCGTCGAGGGTGAACGTCCGGAAGCCGTCCGCGTGGACGACCGCCAGCTCGCCGTCGTCCAGGTGCACGACCTGCTTGGTGTAGCGCACCAGCGCCGACACGTCGGAGGCGGCGAACATCTCCTTCTCGCCGATGCCCAGCACGATCGGCGAGCCGTTGCGGGCCACGACGATCAGGTCGGGACGGTCCGCGTCGACAACGGCGATGCCGTACGTGCCGACGATGCGCGCGAGGACCTTCCGTACGGCGTCTTCAAGTTCGCCACCGTGCGCGGCGATGAGGTGCGCGAGCACCTCACTGTCGGTCTGTGAGGCGAACTCCACGCCCTGGGCTACCAGTTCGGCGCGCAGCTGGTCGGCGTTCTCGATGATCCCGTTGTGCACGACGGCGATCCGGCCGGTCATGTCCAGGTGCGGGTGCGCGTTGGCGTCGGTCGGCTCACCGTGCGTGGCCCACCGGGTGTGGCCGATGCCGGGGGCGCCCTTGGCACCGCGGAACGTCTTGGGCAGTACGGCGACGAGGTCCGCGACCCGCCCGGCGGTCTTCTTCGTCCGCAGTCCGCCCTTGGCGACGACGGTGATACCGGCCGAGTCGTAGCCGCGGTACTCCAACTGCTGGAGCCCCTCAAGCAGGATCGGCACGGCGTCCCGCGGGCCCAGATAAGCGACGATTCCGCACATGGAAAATACCCCTAGTCAGCCGTAGACGATGCGGCGCAGCTGCCGCAACGACAGCTCGGGCGCGGCCACCCGCCGGTCCGGGAGTTCGGCGGCGATGCGCGCGAAGATCGGATCGTTGGTGAGCCCGCGCGCCTTCAGCTGGCCGTGGCGTCGGCGTACGTAGTCCTCCACCGGTTCGTCGAAGTACGCGAGTACGTCGGCGACCACCCGCGCGGCCTCCCCGGCCCTGAGCCCGGTGGTGTGCAGCAGGTGGTTGATCAGTTCCTCATGAGGATGACCGGCAGTGGACACAAGCCAGGACCTTACGGAGTACGGAGACGCACGCGCAAATATCCTGCCCGATTCCGGGCAGGATGGAGAGAAATTACCTCCAGAGTGACCCGTATCGCATTTTTGATCTTGATCATCTCGCCCAATATTTCGACTGCCCAGGACGAACGGACATTCGGCCCGGGTCCCCGGAAGAGCACCTGTCCAGGCCCGGCCACCGCCCGGTGACGTCTCAGTCGTCCTCCGCCAGCTCCTCCAGCGCGTCCATGACGTCGAACTCCAGCTGCCAGGTCCACGCCCCGTAGCCGGTCTCCGCCCACACCGATTCCTCGGCGTAGTAGGGCGTCCCGGGGCGGAAACCAGGGAGGGTGTCGTCCGTCGTCCGGCCTGCGGCGCAGCCCCGGCACACCGGAACGCGCGGCTTGTCCCCGCCGACGGGGGCCCGGACGAGGCCCCCGTACGCGGGGCCGTGCAGGGGGTTGATGAAGCACACCGCGAAGGAGGCCACCGCGGTGTCCTGGGCCGTCCTGGCGAGCAGCGCCCGGGCGTGCATGGCCAGCACCAGCACCCCGGCCAGGTCGGGGATGCCCCGGGCGGCGGCGGGCAGGGCCTTTGCGGTGTCCCGGATGTCGGTCGCCACTTCGACCGCGAGTGCCGTCCGTACAGAAGGGTCGTCCGGGGACCATTCCGGACGGGAGAGTGTCCGGTCCAGTGCCGCGAGCCGCAGTTCCGCCTCCCGGCGCAGGCCCGTGTCCCGGCCGCGGCGGACGTCGGCGCACACGGGTTCCGGCACGGTGAACGGGACGGGTGTCTTCGGAGCGGACGAGTCGAGGTGGACGCCGTCGGGGAAGGGGTGCCCGGCCAACGGGTCGATGGCGTGGGCTGCGGCGGTCAGCCGCTGCTGGGCGAGGATTGCGCCGGCCGTCGGAAAGCCCCGCCGGTAGACGATCAGGTAGCCGATGGCGTACAGCATCAGCAGCCCCCCGTACACCAGGCCGAAGCTGAACAGCAGGGCCAAGCCGTACAGACTCCCAGCGCTGTCCCAGCGGAAACCGGGACCGGACAGGCCGCCGATGAACAGTTCACCGATGCCTGCGCCGGCCCCGACGGCGAGCACAGTGAAACCCGCGAGGTACGGCGTCCAGCGTTTCGGCGGCCGGGGTGTGCCGCCGTCCGCCACCCGCGGCCAGTCGTCGAGCGCCTGCCGCGCCCGCACCGCCCAAAGGACGACACACAGCACGGCGAGCACCACCGCCGTCCCTAGGCCCGCGACGGCGCCGAAGTCCTGCGCGTGGGCCTCCCGGTCGCCCGGGAAGTCGGAGTCCGCGTACGCCGCATCAGACAGCCCCGGCACGCAGCAGATCACCGCCGCCGTTACGGTCAGCAGCCGTACCGTTCCGTGTCGTCTCATGCGGCCGGAGCATAACGACACAGCCCCGGAGCCCGGTGACGGGGCTCCGGGGCTGCTTCAGGCTGCGGGGTCAGGCTCCGCGGAGCACTGCCCCCGTGCGCTCGGCGGCCAGCGCCACCGCGGCGTCGCGGGCGTCGCTCGCCTCCCCGGCGGTCAGCGTGCGGTCGGCCGCGCGGAAGCGCAGCGCGTACGCGAGGGACTTCTTGCCCTCGCCCGCCTGCTCACCGGTGTAGAGGTCGAACAGGCGGATGGACTCCAGGAGTTCACCCGCGCCCTCGCGCAGGGCGGTCTCGACGGCCGCCGCCGGGACGTCCGTGGAGACGATCAGCGCGACGTCCTGGGTGGCCACCGGGAACGCGGAGATCCCGGTCGCCTGGACAAGCGCGGCGTCGGCGCCGAGGAGGTCGAGGTCCAGCTCCATCGCGCAGGTGCGCTCCGGCAGTTGCAGCGCCTTGACCACCCTCGGGTGCAGCTCACCGGCGTGTCCGACGACGGTGTCGCCGACCACGAGTTCGGCGCAGCGGCCCGGGTGCCACGGCGCGTAACGCGCCTGACGCACGGTGAGCCCGACGCCTGCGGCGTCGGCCACCGTACGGGCCGCCTCGACCGCGTCGGCCCAGTTCCCGCCCCGGCCTTTGCCCCACCAGCCGCCGCGGTCGCGCTCGCCGGCCAGCACCGCGGCGACGCGGTAGGGCTGGTGCGGCAGCGCGGCGTTGAGCGCGGTCAGTTCGGCGTCGGTGGGACGCCGGTCGACGCCCAGGCGCGGTACGGAACCGACCTCAGCCTTGGGCAGGAACACGAGCCCGGCTTCGAACAGCGCCACATCGGCGTTGCCCCGGCCGATGTTGCGGCGCAGCGTCGCGAGCAGACCCGGGAGCAGCGTGGTGCGCATGCCCGGCTCTTCGTCGGAGATCGGGTTCAACAACCGGACCGTACGGCGTCGTTCGTCGTCCTCGTCCAGCTCGAACGCGTCGAAGACCGCGTCGCCGACGAACGGGTAGTCGTAGACCTCGGCGTAGCCGGCCCCGGCCAGGGCGCGGCCGACCCGGCGGCGCAGCTGCTGCCGGGGTGTCAGGCCGCGGCCCGACGGGACCTGCGGCAGGGTGGACGGAATGGCGTCGTAGCCCTCAAGCCGCAGGACCTCTTCGACGAGGTCGTTCGGGTCGGTGAGGTCGGGACGCCAGGACGGCGGGGCGACGGTCAGTTCGTCGATGCCCTCGACCGTGCAGCCGACGTCCTGGAGGCGGGCGACCACGGTCTCGGCGGGGTACAGCACCCCGGCGACGGCCGACGGGTGGGCGGCGCGCATGTGGATGCGGACCGGCTCCCAGTCGGCGTTGACCTCGGTGACGCCGGCCTCGCCCGAGGCACCCTCGCCGCCGATGGCGGCCAGGAGGTCCACGGCGCGCTGCGCGGCGGCGCGGGCGGCGTTCGGGTCGACGCCCCGCTCGAAGCGGCGGGAGGCCTCGGAGGACAACTTGTGGCGGCGTCCGGCGCGCGCGACGACGACCGGGTCGAAGTTCGCGGCTTCGATGACGATGTCGCGGGTCTCCGCGCCGATCTCGGTCGAGGCGCCGCCCATCACACCGGCCAGGCCGATGGGGCCCGAGCGGTCGGCGATGACCAGGTCCTCGACGGTGAGCGCGCGCTCGACGCCGTCGAGGGTGGTGAGCTTCTCGCCGTCGGTCGCGCGCCGGACGACGATGTCGCCCTGGAGCTTGTCGCGGTCGTAGGCGTGCAGCGGCTGGCCGAGTTCGAGCATCACGTAGTTGGTGATGTCGACGGCGAGCGAGATGGGCCGCATTCCGGCCATCTGCACCCGGCGCTGGAGCCACAGCGGGGACGGCTGGGTCGGGTCGACACCGGTGACCGTACGGGCGGTGAAGCGTCCGCAGGCCGCGGCGTCCTCGACGTGCACGGGGTAGCCGTACGAGTTCGGGTCCGGCACGTCGAGCAGCGCCGGGTCACGCAGCGGCCGGCCGTAGGCGGTCGCGGCCTCGCGGGCCACCCCGCGCATGGACAGGCAGTAGCCGCGGTCGGGGGTGACGGCGATGTCCAGGACCTCGTCGACGAGCCCGAGCAGCGCGATCGCGTCGGAGCCGACCTCGACCTCGATCGGCAGCACGATGATGCCGTCATGGTCGTCGCCCATGCCCAGTTCGCGGGCCGAGCAGATCATGCCGTGCGAGTTGTGGCCGTACGTCTTGCGCGCGGAGATCGCGAAGCCGCCGGGCAGCTCGCCGCCGGGCAGGATCGCGACGATCTTGTCGCCGACCTCGAAGTTCCGGGCGCCGCAGACGATCTCCTGCGGCTCACCGGTGCCGTTGGCGTCGCCGACGTCGACCGTGCAGAAGCGGATGGGCTTCTTGAAGCCCTCAAGCTCCTCGACGGTCAGGACCTGGCCGACGACAAGCGGGCCCTTGAGGCCTTCGCCGAGCGGCTCGACGGTCTCGACCTCAAGCCCTGCGGCGACGAGTTTGGCGGCGACGTCGCGGCCGGTGGCACCGGCCGGCAGGTCGACGTACTCCCGCAGCCAGGAAAGCGGGACGCGCATCAGATCTCCATACCGAACGGGAGGGTGAAGCGGACGTCACCCTCGACCATGTCCCGCATGTCCTCGACGTTGTGCCGGAACATGAGGGTGCGCTCAAGGCCGAGGCCGAACGCGAAACCGCTGTAGACGTCGGGGTCGACGCCGCACGCGACGAGCACCCGAGGGTTGACCATGCCGCAGCCGCCCAGCTCGATCCAGCCCTCGCTGCCGCACGTGCGGCAGGGGCGGTCCGGGTTGCCGACCGACGCCCCGTGGCACACGAAGCACTCGAGGTCGATCTCGGCGGACGGTTCGGTGAAGGGGAAGTACGAAGGGCGCAGGCGCGTCTTCGTGTCCTCGCCGAACATCGACTGGATGAAGTGGTCCAGGGTGCCCTTGAGGTCGCCCATCGTCAGGCCCTTGTCGACGGCCAGGCCTTCGACCTGCCCGAAGACGGGGGTGTGCGTGGCGTCCAGCTCGTCGGTCCGGTAGACCCGGCCCGGGCAGATCACATACACCGGGGGCTCGCGGTCGAGCATGGTGCGGATCTGGACGGGCGAGGTGTGCGTACGCAGGACCAGGCCCGAGCCCGGCTCCCCGTCGGGGCCGGCGACCCAGAAGGTGTCGTGCATGGTGCGCGCGGGGTGGTCGGGGCCGAGGTTGAGGGCGTCGAAGTTGAACCACTCCGCCTCGACCTCGGGGCCTTCGGCGACCTCGTAGCCCATCGACGTGAACACGTCCGCGATCTTCTCGGACAGCGTCGTCAGCGGGTGCCGCGCGCCGACCGGGGTACGGTCCCACGGCAGCGTGACATCGACGGACTCCTCGACCAGGACGCGGGCGTCCCGCTCGGCCTCAAGCTCGGTCTGGCGGCCCGCCAGCGCCTTGTTGACCTGGCCGCGGGCCTGGCCGACGCGCTTGCCGGCCTCAGCCTTGGCCTGCGGGGGCAGCGCACCGATCTCCCGGTTGGCGAGCGCGAGGGGCGACCGGTCGCCGGCGTGGGCGAGCCGGGCCTCCTTCAGTGCGTCGAGGTCGGCGGCCGCGGTGATCGCGGCGAGCGCCGCATCGCGGGCCGCCTCGATCGCCTCCGGCTTCAGAGCCTCGACCTCCACCGGGTCGTACGACTTATTGGGTGCCGACATGTTCTTCCCGTGCTCCTGTCAAGGGTGTACGCCCGCTCGCCGCGGTCCGGTGTCCAGTGACACCGGCCGGTGGGGGGCGACGATGACGTACGGTGACGCCGGTCCCGAGTCTAGGCGCTCAGCCCGGACAAGCGTGATCGAGGTCTCCGTACGGGGAAATATGGGTGCGGCCCGGGTTCCGCCCGCTCAGCGCGATCAGCGCAGTACGTCGGGCATCGCCACAGGCAGGATAAATCGGAAGCGCGCGCCGCCGCCGGGCGCGCGGCCGACATCGATGCTGCCGCCGTGCGCTTCGACCAGGCCCTTGGCGATGTACAACCCCAGGCCGGTCCCGCCGCGGCGGCGGGTACCACGCCAGAAGCGGGTGAACACCAGACCGAGCAACTCGTCGGGGATACCGGGGCCTTCGTCCACCACGGTCACCTCCACGCCTTCGTCGTCGACCGGCTGCGCGGCGTGTGTGGTCACGATGACCGGCCGCAGTCCGATAGTGACGGCTCCGGCGCCGTGGCGCACCGCGTTTTCCAGCAGGTTGCCGAGCACCTGGTGCAGTTTGTCGCGGTCCGTCCACAGCTCCGGCAGCTCACCGTCGACGGTGACGGTGAACCGCTCCTCGGGCTGCCCCGAGGCGACCATGGCGTCCACGTGGCGGTGCACGGCCGCCTCGACATCGACGATCTCGCGGTTCAGCTGGACCCTTCCGGAGTCGATCCGGGAGATGTCCAGAAGCTCGGTGATCAGCCGGGTGACCCGGTCGGCGTCCGCGTCCACCGTTTCGAGCATCAGCTTCTTCTGCTCGTCGGTGAACCGCTCCCACTTCTTGAGCAGGGTCGCGGTGAAGCCCTTGACGCTGGTCAGCGGGGACCGCAGTTCGTGGGCGACGGTGGCCACCAGGTCGGCGCTGTCCCGCTCGACGCGACGCCGCGCGTTGGTGTCGCGCAGCGCCACGACCAGTCGGCTGAGCCGGCTGTCCGGACCGGGTTCGCGCACGAAGGTGGCGGTGACCAGCACTTCCCGGCCACCGGGCAGCAGCAGGTTGCGCTCCGGCTGCCGGGTGCGGGTCCGCAGACCGCCGTACGGGTCGGTGCACACCCACCAGCGGCGGCCTTCGAGGTCTTCGAGGGGCAGCGCGTCGGCGATGTGCTTGCCGAGCGCGTCGGCGGCCCGGGTCCCGGTGATCCGGGTCGCGGCGGTGTTGAAGCACACCACGTGGCCGTCGGCGTCCGCGACGATGAGCCCGTCGGGCAGATCATCGGGTTCCAGGGCCGGTACGGGTGAGAAGCCGTTGTCGGGGGCGCGGCGCGGCGCGGGAACGTTCTCCGCGACGAGGCGGGACACGGTTGTACGGCCGGTGTCGCCCATGCCGATCGACCCCCTCTGCCTGTGGCCTGCACGTCCCACCACGTCATGCCGTGTCGCACATGTCCGGATTAGCCGGTCCACACACGACTCGTACGCGTTCGAACCTCCGGGCGCGTCACACTACTCCGGTCGACCACTCTGCCACCACTACCAGGCTCCAAGCGCCGACGTCATCCTCACGTCTCCGTCGCTGGCGCTCCGGAGTCGTTCTGCGTCGGCGCGTCGCCCGGCCCAAGCTGCGTCCTCCGGACGCGCTTCTTCGCTTCGCTCAGTCGCCTCGCACGGGTGGCGCAGCGTCCCGAGCGCGACGAAGGAGCCGGCGAAGCTCGGCGGGTGTCGCAGGTTGACCGGGCGACGCGCGGCGCCGAGCGACGACTGAGCGAAGGGCACGAAGCAAAGGGCACGAAGCGAAGGGCGCGAAGCGTCCCGAGCGCGTCCGGAGGACGCAGCTTGGGCCGGGCGACGCGCGGCGCCGAGCGACGACTGAGCGAAGCGAAGGCGGCGGGAGGAAAACGCCGCGCTTGGAGCCCGGCATAAGAACAGCTCAACGCTGTGCGCGGGCGGACGCGTACAGGCACACAGCCGCCGCGGTCGCCAGGTTCAGACTCTCGGCCCTGCCGTGGATGGGCACCCGTACGACGGCGTCGGCCAGGTCCCGGGTCTCCGCGGGCAGGCCCCACGCCTCGTTGCCGAACACCCACGCGGTGGGCTGGACCAGCGCGCCGCGGTCCTGTTCGTCGTCGAGGTCGTCGTCCCCGGCGCCGTCCGCGGCCAGGATGCGCAGGCCGATCCCGCGCAGCTGCGCGACCACGTCCTCGACCGGCACGCTGGTGACCACAGGCAGGTGGAACAGGCTGCCGACAGAGGCCCGTACGGCCTTGGGGTTGTAGAGGTCGACCGACGCGTCGGTGAGGATCACGGCGTCGGCCCCGGCCGCGTCCGCGGCGCGCAGGACCGTGCCGGCGTTGCCGGGGTCGCGGACGTTGGCGAGCACGGCGACCAGTTTCGGCCGGGCCGCGACCACGTCGGCCAGAGGGACGTCGATGAAGCGGCAGACCGCGACGATGCCCTGCGGGGTGACCGTGTCCGAGACCGACGCGATGACCTCGTCGGTCGTGTGGTGGACCGGGACCCGGGCGGCGTACGCCTGCTCGATGATCTCCGGGTAGCGCCCGGCGGTCTCGTCGGTGGTGAACAGTTCGACGAGGGTGCCCGGCAGCGCGGCGGCCTCCCGGACCGCCTGCGGCCCCTCCGCCAGGAAGCGGCGCTCCTTGGTCCGGAAAGCACGTCTGGCGAGCCGCCGGGCCGCCACCACCTTCGAAGACTTGGTGGATGTCAGCTCGGAGCTCGCCATTCGTGTTACCGCTCTCAACTACTCGGTCTGGACCTAGGACGTGCGTTCAGTGAAGAACGGACGGATCAGGCCGCGACCCGGGGCGCGTTGATGTCAGCCGGGAGGGCCTTCTTCGCGACCTCGACCAGCGTGGCGAACGCGTTGGCGTCGTTCACGGCGAGGTCGGCGAGGATCTTGCGGTCGACCTCGATGCTAGCGGCCTTGAGGCCCTGGATCAGACGGTTGTACGTCATGCCGTTGAGGCGCGCCGCCGCGTTGATGCGCTGGATCCAGAGCTGACGGAAGTCGCCCTTGCGCTTCTTGCGGTCGTTGTAGTTGTAGACGAACGAGTGGAGCAGCTGCTCCTTCGCCTTGCGGTAGAGCCGTGACCGCTGGCCACGGTAACCCTTGGCGCGCTCGAGAACTACGCGGCGCTTCTTCTTGGCGTTGACGGAACGCTTGACGCGTGCCACTTGGTACTCCTTGTGTTCGGAACGGGACGTGATGACCCCGCCCCGGGGTGACGACTGGACCGGCGCCTGGACTCACTTCACTACTGGGACCCGGGGGCTGGCCCTCAGGACGGCACAGCGGCTGTGGTCCGGCACACGCGGCTCACTTGCCGAGCAGTTTCTTGACCCTCTTGAGGTCGGCCTTCGCGACGACGACGGTGCCGTCGAGGCTGCGGGTCTTCTTCGAGGACTTGTGCTCCAGAAGGTGGCGACGGCCGGCCTTCTCGCGCATGATCTTGCCGGTGCCCGTGATACGGAAGCGCTTGCTGGCGCCGCTGTGCGTCTTGTTCTTCGGCATGTCGCCGCTGCTCCTCGTCGTGCTGCCTGCCTGTCCGATCAGCCCTCGCGGGTCGCACCGGACAGGCGCACAGGTTCTCAGTGTCTGGATAGCCTCACAGGTCCCGCCACTCGGGCGGGCCCGGTGCGGTTGACCCGGGGAGAGGTCAGACCTGCTGCTCGGCCTCGGCCGGCGCAGCTTCGTCCGCGGTCTCCACGGCTTCCTGCTCGGCAGCTTCCTCCACGACGTCCTCCTGCTCCTCGTGCACCTCTTCGGGTGCCTCGTCGGAGTGGGAGTCGCCGCGACGGGCGGCCTTGCGGGCGTCAGCGATCTCGCGGGCCTCGGCCATGGCTTCGGTCTTCTTCTTGTGCGGACCGAGCACCATGATCATGTTTCGGCCGTCCTGCTTCGGGTTCGATTCGATGAACCCGAGCTCCTGGACGTCCGTCGCCAGACGCTGCAGCAGCCGGAAGCCGAGCTCCGGCCGGGACTGCTCGCGACCACGGAACATGATCGTGATCTTGACCTTGTCGCCCGCCTTGAGGAACCGCTCGACGTGACCCTTTTTGGTCGTGTAGTCGTGCGGGTCGATCTTCGGCCGGAGCTTCATCTCCTTGATGACCGTGTGCGCCTGGTTCTTGCGCGCTTCACGTGCCTTCATGGCCGACTCGTACTTGAACTTGCCGTAGTCCATCAACTTGGCAACGGGAGGGCGGGCCGTGGCCGCGACCTCTACAAGGTCCAGGTCGTATTCCTGGGCAAGTTCCATGGCCTTGTTGATGGGCACAATGCCCACCTGCTCGCCATTAGGACCGACGAGTCGCACCTCGGGGACGCGAATCCGGTCGTTGATGCGGGGCTCAGCGCTGATGGGGCCTCCTCCTACCTGAAGTGGTCGCGGTCTGGCGGCCACATAATCCACGCGGTCGACCCCACCGATGCCGGGGCCCGCCACGACCAGGAGGCCGAACAGCAGAAAACCCCGCATGGGATGCATGCGGGGCTCCATCTGCACCGGTGCGGCACAGGCATCTCAGCCTTATGCGCTCAACACGGACGGGAATCGCTCCCCGTTCCCGCTGGACCGGACCATGACCCGTCGTCCCGGGGGGCGACAAGGTGGGAGACGGAGCCTCCACTTGCAGACCGGCGACGGTGAGGTCCCCGGTCGGTCGATTCCCAACACTACCATCCCTACTCAGCTGCGCCCGTCCGGTGCGGTGACGCATCTGAGTAGGTGAGCGGATGCGGCCTGCGGATGCGCGGATGCGGACCGCCTCAGCCGAAGACCGGCCCGGTGTACTTCTCCCCCGGGCCCTTCCCCGGCTCGTCCGGGAACAGCGACTCCTCACGGAAGGCCAGCTGGAGCGTCTTCAGCCCGTCGCGCAGCGGACCCGCGTGGTAGGTGCCGATCTCCGGCGCCGCGGCGGTGATCAGACCGGCCAGCGAGGTGATGAGTTTGCGGGCCTCGTCCAGGTCCTTGTGCCCGGCGCCGTCCTCGGCCAGGCCGAGTTTCACGGCGGCCGCGCTCATCAGGTGGATGGAGACGGTGGTGATCACCTCGACGGCGGGGACGTCCGCGATGTCGCGGAGGTGGGTCTCAGCGGACGTGTCGGCAGAAGTAGCGCTTTCGGTCATGCGCCCCAGTGTCGGGCATACCGGGACCGTTGCGGCACCTGCCCCCTTGGTGCGCTCGGTTACCCCGCCGGCGCCTCCCGCTGGAACACCGCACTGGCGCACCCCACGGGCGCACCTCACGGGCTCACAACGTGTCCGGCGGCCGGACGAACAACGGTTCCCCCGGGGCCGGGGCGCCCGGTGCCAGCAGCGCCAGGTCGAGCCCGCCGTCGAGCCGCCCCCGCACGGTGTCGTCCGCCGCCAGCCGGGCCGCGATGCGCTGCGCCGCGGCGGTGACCTCGGCGGGCGGGGCGGCCGACGCGAGGGTGAGCACGGGGTCGCCGTGCCCCCCGGGGCTGAGGTAGGCGGCGGTGACCTGCGTTTCGACTGAGACGGCGGTACGGACCGCGGCCGCGACTTCGGGGTCCTCGTGCGCCGGGAGGTGAACCCTGTTCTCGGCCAGCGCGCGCAGCCGCGGTCCGGTGATCTCGTACGGGACAGGTCCGGCGAGGTCGAGCAGGAGGGTGTCGGCCTCCTCCGCGTAAGTCGCCTGCGCCGCCTGCAGGGCCCTGACCGGCACCGGCCTGGCGTCCGCCCGCCAGGCGGTCATCGCCGCCACCGAGGTGAAGGCAGGCAGTGCCTTGCGCCCGTCGGGCCCGGTCAGTGTCGGGACGGCCATGTCGCTGGACTTGTCGTGCCTGAGGCCGTTCCCGTCGACTTCGACCTCGCCCAGGACAGCTACGACAGGGACGAGGAGCCGGGCCGCGCGCAGCGCGGTGAACAGCCGTGCCTCGTTCGCCGTGCTCTTCTCCGTACGGACGGCCGTCAGGGCCGTGACCAGCGCCGCGTCCGCGGTGCCGTCGTCGCCGGAGAAGCCGGGGTCGGGGATGTTCCTGCCTTCGAAGTCCACCGCACGACTTTATCCGCCGCGTTCCACCCGGCTGACTCCGCCGCCGGACTCCGCTCGGCACCTCCGACGCCGCCCGGCTCCGCCGCTGACCCGGCCACCGCCCGGCTCAGCCCGCCGACGCCCTGACTGACTCCGGGCGCGGCAATGGGCCGCTGCCCGCCGGACCGACCACAGACCCGGCGGGCAGCGGCCCACGGCAAGTGGACGCCCCCTTCTTGGTGATGCCGGAACAGTCGGCGGGGGTGCACCCCCGCCGCCCACGGGCCGGCAGTGCTTGTCCGGTGTGGGGGAACCGCGCCAGACCCGGACCGTTCTTCACGATCCGCCCCGGCATCCGTTCCCCACCCCGTCCGCAATGTGCCGCCCGCGTCCCGGTGTCCCCTCAAGCTAGGCCCCGGTACGGCCTGCCATTCGGGTTCATATCCATTTCACCCGGACGGGGGACATCTGGCCGCTTTGTTCAACACGGTCGTCAGTTTTGCGGTAGTCCAACACCCGCGCCGCCCGGCACCGTCGTCAGCTCTGCGGCAGTCCGAGCCGCCGGTACCGCTCCAGGCGGGCGGCCAGGCGCGGCCCCGGCTCCACACGTCCGAGCAGTTCCAGTTCCTGCGCCAGGACGTCCCCCACCCGCTGGACGAACGCCTCGGGCTCGTCCGCCGCGTCCGGGTGTTCGGGCACCACCCGGTCCACGATGCCGTCGCGCAGCAGGTCCGCGGAGCGGATGCCCTGCCGGGCGGCGACCTCCGGTGCGTGGTCGACGGTGCGGTAGCGGATCTCCGACGCGCCTTCGGGCGGCAGCGGGGACAGCCAGCCGTGCTGGGCGCACACGACGCGGTCGGCAGGCAGCAGGGCGAGTGCCCCGCCGCCGGAGCCCTGGCCGAGCAGGAGGCACACAGTGGGTGCGGGAAGCATCACCAGTTCGACCAGGCACCGGGCGATCTCCCCGGCCAGTCCGCCTTCCTCCGCTTCCTTCGACAGCGCCGCGCCGGCGGTGTCGACCACGGTGACCAGGGGCAGGCCGAGTTCGGCGGCGAGCCGCATCCCACGGCGGGCCTGCCTGAGTCCCGCCGGGCCGAAGGGGCCGTACGTACTCTGTCTGGCCCTGTCCTGTCCGAGCACGACACAGGGCGCGCCGCTGAACCTGGCGAGGGCCAGCCGGAGTCCGGGCTCGTTCTCCCCTTCCCCCGTCCCGCGCAGCGGGGTCACGTCGAGGGCCGCGTGGCGCAGCAGCGCCCGCAGGCCGGGCCGCCGGGGGTCGCGGGAGCGGACAACGGACTCCCAGGCTGTGCTGGCGCCGGGCTCCAAGCCCTGGCGCCCGCCGCGAAGCGGATGTGGTTCACAGTCTCCAGTCTCCGGCGCTTCGCTCCGGTGCCCGTCGGCGCCGGCCCGTCGCCCGGTCGAACCGCGTCCGCCGCCGGGTTTCGCCGGTTCGTTCGACGCGCTCGGGACGCTTCGCGCCCGTCGCCCCGCAGAGGCACCGCCCGCTGGGGCGTCCTGGTGCGGGCCGAGCACGTCGAACACCCGCACCGCCACGTCGCGCAGTTCCTCCGGCGGCACCACCGCGTCGACGAGCCCGTGCGCGAGGAGGTTCTCGGCGGTCTGCACTCCTTCGGGGAAGGGCTGGTGGTAGAGCGCCTCGTACACTCTCGGCCCGAGGAAGCCGATCAGCGCGCCGGGTTCGGCGGCGGTCACGTGGCCGAGCGATCCCCAGGAGGCGAACACTCCGCCCGTGGTGGGGTGTCTGAGGTAGACGAGGTAGGGCAGCCCGGCGGCCTTGTGCTGGGCGACGGCCGCGGAGATCTTGACCATCTGGAGGAAGGCGACTGTGCCCTCCTGCATGCGGGTGCCGCCGGAGGTGGGTGAGGCGACCAGCGGCAGCCGCTCGGCCGTGGCGCGTTCGACCGCCCGGACGAGGTGTTCGGCCGCGGCGACGCCGACCGATCCGGCGAGGAACGCGAACTCGCAGGCCACCACGGCGACGCGGCGGCCGTGGATGAGTCCTTCGCCGGTGACCAGGGCTTCGTCCAGGCCGGTCCGCCGCCGGGCCTCGGCGAGCTGCCCGGCGTACTCCGGATCACCGGACGGAGGTTCCACCGGCGGTCCGGTCCAGCGGGTGAAACTGTCCGCGTCGAGGACGCGGACGATCAGGTCGAGGGCCGGAAGGGATCTACGTCGCGGAATGGCCATATCTGCCCGGTCTCCGATCGCTGGTGATCACGTGACATCACTCTCGGCCCCCTACCCACAAGTAATACTGATCTGGCAGGCTGCCGCCATGGTGAACCTCGCTGCCGCGCCCCCGCACCTCTCCGCCGCGCCGGACCGGTCCCGCTACGACCAGGCCACCGCGCACCTCCAGGCCCCGTTCGCTGTGGTAGACCTCGACGCCTTCCGGGCCAACGCGGCTGACCTCGTCCGCCGGGCCGGCGGGACCCCGGTACGCATAGCCAGCAAGTCCGTACGGTCCCTCCCCCTGCTGCGCGAGGCACTCGCGGTCGACGGCTTCCGGGGGATCATGGCGTTCACCCTCCCCGAAGCCCTGTGGCTGGCCGCCGAGGGCATCGACGACATCCTCGTCGCCTACCCGTCCACGGACACCGACGCCTTCGCGGCACTCGCCGCCGACCCGGTCGCCGCGTCGCGCATCAGCGTCCTGGTCGACGACCGCGGCCACCTCGACCTGATCGACCGGGCCCGCGCCGACAAGTCGGTCGACATCAAGGTGTGTCTGGACATCGACTGCTCGCTCCAGTTCCTGGGCGGCAAGGTGCGCCTGGGCGCGTTCCGCTCGCCGCTGCGCACCCCCGAGCAGCTCGTGGACATGGCCGGGGCCGTGTCCAAGCGTCCGGGTTTCCGGCTGAGCGGTCTGATGGCGTACGAAGCCCTCGTCGCGGGTGTCGGCAACGACGTCCGCGGCCGCCCGGCGTTCTCCCGGGTGATCAGGGTCCTCCAGGGCCGGGCCGCGGCCGAACTGGCCGTCCGCCGCGCGGAGATCGTGCGCGCGGTGGGCAGGATCGCCGAACTGGACTTCGTCAACGGCGGCGGCACGGGAAGCCTCGAAATCACCAGCGCGGAGTCCTGCGTCACCGAAGTCGCCGCCGGTTCGGGATTGTTCCAGCCGCACCTGTTCGACACCTACCGGCACTTCCAGGGCAAGCCGGCCGCGCTGTTCGCGCTGCCGGTCGTCCGGCGCCCCGGGGTCGGCACCGTCACCGTCCTGGGCGGCGGCTATCCGGCCTCCGGCGCGGCCGGCAGGGACCGGCTGCCGCAGCCCTACCTGCCCACGGGCCTCACGCTCGACGGCAAGGAGGGCGCGGGTGAGGTCCAGACCCCGCTGCACGGCACCGCCGCCGACGACCTGCTGCTCGGCGACCGGGTGTGGTTCCGGCACGCGAAGGCCGGGGAGCTGTGCGAGCGCTTCGACGCCCTGCACGTCATCGAGGGCGACCGGGTGACGGGGGTCGTACCGACGTACCGGGGCGAGGGCAAGACGTTCTTGTAGGGCCTGCAGGCAGCCGCACACACAAGATTCCCGTGCATCTGAGAGGCGGAAACACCCTCTGGATATCCGGAAATCCCGGTTTCCGGGCACGCCTCACCCAGTGGGCGGTGTGTTCCCCTCAGTCCGGTTGTCGCCCCGCTGTGGTGTGGTGGGTCCTTCAAGACATGCACGGTCTATCGGGGGTTGTCCGCAGTGACACAGGTTGCCAACAGCACTTGTCTCGCCGTGACCTACTTCCTCGGCGGCGGCCCGAAGGCCGCCGCCGCCGGCCACGCCCCGGACTGGCACCCGGCGGATCCGGGCATGCGATCGCCGCTCTGATCCGGGGCTGACCAGGCGTTAAGGAGTCCTCCGGGCGCCTGGGAGGACCCCACCCGCGGACGAACCACTGTGCTAGCGCACGGTTTTGACGCACAATGCGGTGACACGGTCGCGGCACCATCGCCCCCGGTCGTCTCAGGAAGGGTCGGAAGCCATGACGGCGCGGCTCGACAGGCTCAGCGAAGAGCACCCCGTCACCGGAGTGACGATCTGGCGCGGCTGCGCGGTCGTCCACATCGTCGGCGAACTGGACGTACACAACGCGCCGCTGCTGCGGCGCACCCTCGTGGAACTGACCGACGGGGGCTGCCAGCGGATCGTCCTCGACGCGACCGGCCTGGTGTTCTGCGATTCAGTCGGCCTGGGGGTGCTGATAGACGCCTACCGGATGCTGGAGGCGTGCCAGGGCCAGCTCAGGATCGCGGCGACGGAGCGGCACATCCGCGAGACCCTGCGGATGACCGGACTCCTGGAGATCCTGGGTGTGCGCGACACCCTGCGGGAGGCGATGGCCGACTTCGGGGAGATCCGGAGCTGAGCCGCGGAATCCGCTGGCAGCGGACCGCGGGCACGGGTCAAAATGAGACATGATCACCGACCACTGGCCCCTGTTCGGTCTGCGCGTCACCACGCCACGCCTGGAGCTCCGCGTCCCGGGTCTCGACGATCTGGCCCTACTGGTCGAGCTGGTGGCCCAGGGTGTGCACGAACCCGGCTACATGCCGTTCAACTTCCCGTGGACGCGGGACGCCGAGCCCAAGCGGTCCCGCGGCATCCTCCAGTACCACTGGGCGCGGTGGGCGTCGTGGAAGCCCGACGACTGGACCTTGATGCTGGCCGTGTTCCACGAGGGCGCGCCGGTCGGCGCACAGGACGTCACCGGGCGGAGGTTCGCGGCCTCCCGGGAGATCAGCTCTGGTTCCTGGCTGGGCCTGCCGCACCAGGGCCACGGCCTGGGCACGGAGATGCGCGCGGCGATGCTGCACCTGGCGTTCGAAGGGCTCGGCGGGCAGTGGGCGAGGTCGTCGGCGTTCACCGACAACCCGAGGTCGCTGGGGGTGTCCCGGAAGCTCGGCTACGTGGACGACGGCTTCGAGGTGTGGCCCGACGACGAGTCGGGCGCCCGCATGGTGCAGCGGCTGCGCCTGTCCCGCGCGGACTGGGAGACGCACCGCACGGTGCCGGTGGACATCCACGGCCTCGAAGCGTGCCGGGACATGTTCGGAGTGTGAACCCCGGGCGGTGGACTCCGGCCGGTGAACCCCGGCGGGTGAACCCCTGCCCGTGAACCCCTGCCCGTGAACTCCGGTCAGTGTCCGGGGTGTACGGGACAATTCACGCATGCAACCACGCCTGATGCTCCTCGACACCGCCACCCTCTACTTCCGCGCCTACTTCGGCATCCCCGAGGGTGCGATGAAGGCCCCCGACGGCACGCCGGTCAACGCGGTGCGCGGGCTGCTCGACTTCATCACCCGGCTGACCACCGACGCTCCCCCCACCCACCTGGTGGCCTGCATGGACGCCGACTGGCGGCCGCAGTGGCGGGTGGACCTCATCCCGTCGTACAAGGCGCACCGGGTGGTGGAGGAGGTTCCCGGCGACACGGACGTCGAGGAGATCCCCGACACCCTGGGCCCGCAGGTGACGATCATCGAAGAGGTGCTCGACGCGCTGGGCGTCGCGCGGGTGGGCGTGCCCGGCTACGAGGCCGACGACGTGATCGGGACGTACGCGACACAGGCCGGTATGCCGGTCGACATCGTGACGGGCGACCGTGACCTGTTCCAGCTGATCGACGACAAACGTGGCGTACGGGTCCTCTACACGGTCAAGGGCGTCGCGGCCCACGAGGTCCTCGACGACGCCGCCGTACGGGAGCGCTACGGCGTGGGGGCGTCCTCGTACGCGGACTTCGCGACCCTGCGCGGGGACGCCAGCGACGGCCTGCCGGGGGTCAAGGGGATCGGCGACAAGACCGCCGCGCTGCTGATCGCCGAGTACGGCGACCTGGCCGGGGTGATGGCGGCGGCCGACGACCCCGCGGCGAAGCTGACACCCGCACGGCGTAAGCGACTACAGGAAGGGTTGGGCTATCTGGCGGTAGCGCCGAAAGTCGTCCGGGTCGCGACCGATGTGCCGCTGCCGGCCGGGGTTGACGCCGGCGTCCCGAAGGCCCCCAGGGACCCCGACGCCTTGGCTCTGCTCGGTGAGCGGTGGGGCCTGGGCGGTTCGCTGCGCCGGGTCGGGGAAGCCCTGGCGTCACTCGGTTGAGCGATAGCGCGGCTCGCTCGAAAGAGTGCATTCACCCCTGCGCCCGGCGCACGGTGACCTGATCCATTAAATGTGACCCAGGTCACACACAAACCTACCGGGAAGTCGCGTCACTTTCCGGAGGGACCCCGGTCTCTCCAGTTATGAACACTGAGCGTGACACCACTGTTTTGACCGATCCCGACTGGCTGCGCGAGGAATGGCACCGGGTGACGACCCGGGCCGGCTGGCCGGGCCGGGTCGCCTGGCACAGCGAGGCCGCCGAGGCCTGCGTGGACGCGTTCGCGCACCACGGACACCTGCGGGCGGCCTGCCTGGCGCTGAGCCGGGACCGCACGGCTGCCGAGATCCCCCTCGAAGTGGCACTGTCCGAGTTGGACGCGCTGTTCCTGTGCGCGACCGGGGCGGAGGCGCCCAGCCAGGTCGTCCAGGCCTATCTGGCGGTGCGGACCCGGGCCACCTCACCGGGCACGCTTCCGCCCTGCACCGACCCGATCACCGAGTACCCGTCGGCGGCGGTGCTGCAGCAACGCCTGCGGGAGCGGCTGCGGTCCGGTGAGCACACCCGCCTGACGGTGGTCCGGCTCGAAGTGCCCGAGTCGCGCTTCTGGGGCTGCCTGCGGCACCTCCTGCTGACGGCCCGCCACATGGAGCGGGCGCTCGACGAGGAGGTCTACGCGGTCCCGTCCGGCCGGCTGATGGCGCTGGTCGACGCGGAGCACCCGGAACTCCCGGAGCGGCTCGACCGCCTGTGCCGCTCACCCGTCGATCCGCTGTCCGGGCCCGCGGGGGCCCCGGGCGTGGTCCCGCACGTCCCGCGGTCCCATGTGCGGCTGACCGTCGACTCCACTCCGGGGCGGGGGCTGTGACCGTGACCGGCTTTGACCGGCGGGTGGCGGTCGCGGACGGGCCCGCCGTACAGAAATTCGCACTTTTCCGTACCCCCGCGCTTGACCACGCGCCCCACGAGACACATCAGGTGACGCTGCGTCACAGCATCAGTGCCCACAGGCTCGGGGCGGGCGCGGTGCCACACACCCAGCGCCCACCCCGGACCACGCACGCCGGGGTGCACTCCCTCCGGTCCAGGACGCCCCGCCACTGGTGGACAGCCCCGCACAGGTCGACCACGATGCTGCCGACACGGGTCCTCGGTTCCGACCCGGCTTTGTTCGGTGTGGTGGTAGTTGGGGGCGATCGGTGGCACGCGAAGACGACACCGGAGCGGAAGCCCCGGGAGCCGACGAATCTGGAGCCGACCCCGGTACGGACGGTCCCGCGGGCCTGCCTGCGGACCCGGTGGAAACGACCCCGGACGGGGAGCAGGACCCGGACGGGGAGCAGGGCCCGGCTTCCGGATCTGACGGTCTGTCCGGCACACTGCCCGACCAGCGCAGAGCACACGGGCAGACCGGTGGACAAGACCGGGAACGCACGGAACACGGGTCCGACCACCCCGTGGGTCCGGTCGTCCCGGTGGACATCCCAGCCCAGGCCCGCCGCGAGGACCACCCCGAGCAGTACCAGACCTACGGGTTCAGCCCCGTGCCCGGCCAGCGCAGCGCACCCGACATCGAATTCGACGACGCCGGGTGGGACGCGCGGTACCCCGGCCTGCCCGACGGCGACCAGTCGTCCGGTCTGCCGGGGCAGCGTGACCTCTGGTCCCCGCAGCCGGGCCTGCCGGGCTCCGGCCACCCCGAGCCCGGGCTGCCCGGTCAGCGGGCTGTCGCCGCGGACGGATCCGAAGCGGCCGGCGCCGGCGCGCCCCGGAGCGGGCCGCCCGACCCCCAAACGGCCGGTGCCGTCCCGGCCGCCCTCGGGCACGTCCCGCCCTCTTCCTTCGGAGCACTGGTGGACCCACAGCCCTACCCGGAACACCAGTACGCCGGGGAGGACGCCCCCGGCGTGTGGGACGCGGAGACCGCGGGTGCCGGCGGTGACGCACCGGGGCCGAGCGACGCCGAGCTGGCGGACCGGGTGCGGCGGGGCGACGACTCGGCGTACGAACTCCTGTACGCCCGGCACGTCCGGGCGGTCCGCCGGATGGCACGGTCCTGCGCCCGTACCGCCGAGAACGCCGAGGACCTCGTCGGTGAGACGTTCACCCGCACGCTGCAGGCGCTGCGCGGGGGCCACGGCCCACGCGAGGCCACCCGCCCGTACCTGCTCACCACAGTGAGGCGGGTAGCCGGCGACTGGGCCCGCAACGACCGCCGGATGTGGCTGACCGACGACATGGCCGCAGTGGAGGCGGGTGCCGGCGCGGGACTGGGCGCCGGGCTCGGTCTGGCCGGTCCGGACGTGCCGGAGGACCCCGCGGTCCTGGCCGCCGACTGCGATCTGGCCGCCAAGGCGTTCGAGGGGCTTCCCGAGCGCTGGCGGGCGGTGCTCTGGTACACCGAGATCGAGCAGGAGAAGGCGGTCCGCGTCGCGCCGATGCTGGGCGTCAGCCCCAACGCGCTGGCGAAGCTGAAGGAGCGGGCCAGGGACGGACTGCGCGCCGCCTACCTGACCGCGTACGCGGCACACGGCGTGCCGGAGGAGTGCCGCCCGTACGCGAAGGACTTCGGCGCGTTCGTCCGGGGGAAGCTCGGCAGCCGGGCGGCCGGTTCGGTGGGCGACCACCTGGACGTGTGCGACCGCTGCCGGGTGGCGTGCCTGGAACTGTGCGAAGTCAGCACGTGCATGCGCCTGGTCGCAGGCGGGCTGCTCGGCCCGGCCGCACTGGCGTACCTCGGCGCGGTCAGCGCCGCCGCGGCGACGGCCACCGGGTTCGCGGTGGTGGCGGGCGCGGGGACCGGGACGGGAGCCGGCACCGGTGCCGGAGCGGGCGCCGCCGCAGGATCGGGTGGTTCTTCCGGCGGTGGTGCGGGGGGCGCCGCCGCCAACCAGGGCGGGCAGACGGCCGTCCGCGCGACGATGCTGGCCGGCGCGGCCGTGGTGGTCGCCGCCGTGGTGGCGTGGGCGATGACCGGGGCGGGCGGCGACAAGCCCAAGGCCGCGCCGCCGCCCCCGGCCCCCGCTCCGGTCTCGTCCCCCGCGGTGCTGCCACCTCCGCCTCCGCCAGTCGTCGTGACACCGGCGCCTGAGCCTCCCCCGCCGCCGACGCCCGCTGCGACGCCGACGCAGCCACCGGCACCCGCACCAACACCCAAGCCCGCGGTGGAGCCGCCGCAGCCGGATCCCGTAGCGGAAGTGACAAAACCGAAACCGCCTCCGCCCAAGCCGAAGCCGCCGGTCCCAGTGCCCGTGCCAGTGCCGGGGAAGCCGAAACCGAAGCCGCCGGTGGTCGTCCCGCCGGTGCGCGGACCGCGCGGCGTGGTCGTGCAGCCGGACCGGATCTCCATCAACAACGGCCGGGGCGCCCGGGTCGTGTGCGACGGCGAACCCGGCGGCCGGCTGGGCCCGGCCCGCTGCGACAAGGTCACCGTCGACGTTCCGCTGAAGGAGAAGCAGAAGGACCGGCTGAAGGGCCTCGTCAAGCCGGGCTGTACGACCTTCCCGGCCCGGAACGGGCGCCCGGAGGTCCGGATCTGCCGCCGCTGACCGACGCGACCGCGGCTCAGGCGGCTCAGACGGCTCCGGCGGCTGAGGCGGTCTGCTGCCAGGGGGCGGCCCGCTCCAGCTGCCCCGCCAGCCGGAACAGCGTCGTCTCGTCGCCGTACCGGCCGACGAACTGCACGCCGACGGGCATGCCGTCGGCCGACCGGCCCAACGGCACCGACATCGCCGGCTGCCCGGTGATGTTGGACAGGCTGGTGAACGCTGTCATCACGGCCATACCCTTGAGCGCCGCCTTCGCGTCCCGGTTCGGGTCCATCTCGCCGGTCTTCGGCGGGAGCACGGCCACCGTCGGGGTGAGCAGCAGGTCGTAACGCCCCATCAGCCGGGCCGTCAGGCGACCGCAGGTGTGCATCGCTTCCACCGCGGCGAGGTAGTCGTCGAGGGTGACCCGCTTGCCGGCCCCGTAGATGACCGCCGTCGTCGCGTCGAGGTCCTCCGTACGCAGTCCACGGCCCAGTTGCGCGAGCCGCCGGTCGACGTCCCGGACCAGGTGCGCGCCGCTGACCGCCGCGATGATCTCACCGGGCCTGGGCAGTCCGGCGGGCCAGGACACCGGTTCGACCTCGTGCCCCAGGGCCGCGCACAACCGCGCGGCGTCCTCGGTCACCCCGCGGCATTCGCCGTCCACGACGGTCCTGGGGTCCACCGGGTCGAGGAGCAGGCCGATCCGCAGGCGTCCCGGATCGGCGGTGACCTCCGTCGCGTACGGGCGCGGCGGGGCCGGCGCGTGGTAGGGGTCGCCGGGTTCCGGAGCGCCGGTGGCGTCGAGCAGGACCGCGCTGTCGCGGACTGTACGGGTGAGCGCGTGCGCGCCGGCCATCCCGGCCCAGGCTTCGCCCGCCCAGGGCCCGGAAGTGATCCGGCCGCGGGTGGTCTTGAGGCCGAACAAACCACAGCAGGAAGCCGGTACGCGGATGGAGCCGCCCCCGTCGGTACCGTGGGCGGCCGGGACGATGCCGCCGGCGACGGCTGCGGCGGACCCGCCGCTGGAGCCGCCGCTGGAGCGTCCGGTGTTCCACGGGTTGCGGGTGGGGCCGTGCAGTCCGGGCTCGGTGGTGAGGGACTGGCCGAACTCGGGGGTGTTGGTCTTGCCCAGGAGCAGCAGCCCGGCCGCGCGCAGCCGGGTGACCAGGGTGGATTCGACTGTGGGGCGGTAGTCCGCGTACAGCCGGGAGCCGTTGGTGGTGGGCAGGCCGACGATGTCACAGAACAGGTCTTTGACGAGGTACGGGACTCCGGCAAGCGGCCCGGGGACCGGGTTCGCGGCGGTCTGGCGGGCCTGGTCGTCGTTGCGGGTGATCACCGCGTTGAGTTCCGGGTTGTGCGCTTCCAGAACGGCGACGGCCGCGTCGAGGACCTCGACGGCCGTGACGTCGCCGCGGGCTATCAGGTCGGCGAGGCCGACGGCGTCGTACGCCTGGTATTCGTCGGTACGCATCGCGGTCCCCCACGGGTCGGAGCGTGGTGACGGGGGCTCAGGTCTTTGCGGACCTGAACCCCCGTCAGCATGACTCCGCCGACTGTACGGGAGCGCTCCGCGGTCAGTTGAGGGACGAGTACGAGACCACTCCGCGGCGCAGCGCGTCAAGGGCCCGGTTGGCGGTCTTGCGGACCTTGCTGCCGTCGGGGGCTGCGACGGCGATCTGGCCGAGGAGATCGATGAGCTGCTTCATCCAGCGGACGAAGTCGCCCGCGGGCATGTCCGATTCACCGAGGACCTCGTCGAGGCCGTGGCCCAGCGCCCAGCGGTAGGCCGTCCACGCGAAGCCCGCGTCGGGCTGCCGCAGGAAGTCCAGGCCGTGCTGCTCCTCCAGCGCGCCGAGCCGGCCCCAGAGGCGGACCATCCCGCCGAGCGCGTCGGCGGCACCGTCGGGGACCCGGGGCGGGACCGCGTCGTCGGCCTGCCTCGCCTCGAACACCAATGCGGAGACGCACGCGGCGAGTTCAGCCGCGTTCAGCGACTCCCACAGCCCGTCGCGCAGGCACTCGGACGTGAGCAGGTCCAGCTCGGTGTAGATACGGGCCAGTCGGCGGCCCTGGTCGGTGACCGTGTCGCCTTCGAGGTAGTCGAGGTCCGCGAGCATCGAACAGACCCGGTCGAAGGTCCGGGCGATCGTTCCCGTACGGCCCTTCATCCGGCTTTCGAGCTGCTGGTTGTCGCGCTTGAGCCGGTAGTAGCGCTCCGCCCAGCGGGCGTGGTCCTCGCGGTCCGCGCAGCCGTGGGAGGGGTGCTGCCTGATGGCGTCGCGCAGCCGCTTGATCTCGGCGTCGTCGACCGCCTCGGAACGTTCCTTGCGGTGCCGTCCGGGCTCGATGTGCCCCGCCTTGGTGCGCAGCGCGGAGGCGAGGTCCCGCCTGGACTGGGCACTGCGTGCGTTGAAGGTGCGCGGGATGCGCATCTTCTCCACCGCTTCGACGGGGACCGGGAAGTCGACGGGCGCCAGGCGCCGCACCTGCCGGTCCTCGGTCAGCACCGAGGGGCGGGGGCCGTCGGCCCCCTCGCCCATACCGGGGTCGAGGACCAGTGCGAGCCCGGCGGACTTCCCAGTCGGGATGAAGATCACGTCGCCGGCGCGGAGTTTCTCCAGCGACGTCAGCGCCTGTGCCCGGCGCTGCGTGGCACCCTGCCGGGCGAGGTAGGTCTCCCGGTCCTTGAGCTTGCGGCGCAGCCCGCCGTACTCCTCGAAGTCGCCGAGGTGGCAGGTCATCGCCTCGTGGTAGCCCGCGAGGCCGTCCTCGTTCTTGCGCACCTGCCGGGCGATGCCGACGACCGACCGGTCGGCCTGGAACTGCGCGAACGACGTCTCCAGGACCTCGCGCGAGCGGTGCCGTCCGAGCTGGCCGACGAGGTTCACCGCCATGTTGTACGACGGTTTGAAGGAAGACTTCAGCGGATAGGTGCGGGTGCCCGCGAGGCCGGCCAGGGCGCGCGCGTCGAAGGTCGGCTGCCACAGCACGACGGCGTGGCCTTCGATGTCGATGCCGCGCCGCCCGGCCCGCCCGGTGAGCTGGGTGTACTCCCCGGCGGTCAGGTCGGCGTGCGTCTCGCCGTTCCACTTGACCAGCTTCTCCAGGACCACCGAGCGGGCCGGCATGTTGATGCCGAGCGCCAGGGTCTCGGTGGCGAAGACCGCCTTGACCAGGTTCTTCACGAAGAGTTCCTCCACCACCTCCTTGAAGGTGGGGAGCATCCCGGCGTGGTGTGCGGCGATGCCGCGCTGCAGCCCTTCGAGGAAGTCGAAGTAGCCCAGGACGTGCAGGTCCTCTTCGGGGATGTGCTCCGTACGCGCTTCGACGATCTCGCGGACCTGTGCCCGTTCGGCGTTCGAATTGAGACGCAGACCGGCGTGCAGGCACTGCTGCACGGCCGCCGCGCAGCCCGCGCGGCTGAAGATGAAGGTGATCGCCGGGAGCAGTCCCTGCGAGTCGAGCTTCTCGATCACGTCGGCCCGGCTGGGCGTCCACATGCGCTGCTGCCGGGTGTTCTCGCTGCGGCCCCTGCCGCGCCGGTACTTGTCGTACGGGCGCCCGCCGCCGCGCTCCTGTTCCCGGGCCAGCTGGACGAGCTCGGGGTTGACCTCCTGCTGCTCGTCGTCGACGAAGAGGTCGTACGTACGGTTCCCGGCCATCACGTGCTGCCAAAGGGGCACCGGGCGGTGCTCGGAGACGACCACCGCGGTGTCGCCGCGGACCACGTCGAGCCAGTCGCCGAACTCTTCGGCGTTGGACACGGTGGCCGACAGTGAGGCGATGGTGACGGACTCGGGCAGGTGGATGATCACCTCTTCCCAGACCGCGCCGCGGGACCGGTCGGAGAGGTAGTGCACCTCGTCCATGACGACGAAGCCCAGGCCGCTGAGCTGCGACGATCCGGCGTACAGCATGTTGCGCAGCACTTCAGTGGTCATCACGACGACCTGCGCGTTGCCGTTGACCGTGTTGTCACCGGTGAGCAGGCCGACCTTGGCCGCGCCGTACTTCTTCACCAGGTCCTGGAACTTCTGGTTGGACAGCGCCTTGATCGGCGTGGTGTAGAAGCACTTCTTGCCCTGGGCCAGGGCCAGGTGTACGGCGAACTCGCCGACGATCGTCTTGCCGGAGCCGGTGGGCGCGGCGACGAGCACACCGCGCCCGGCCTCCAGGGCCTGGCAGGACTCGATCTGGAACGGGTCCAGGGGGAAGTCGCAGGCCGCCCGGAAGGCGAAGAGCTCGGTGCGCTCTTCCGCCGCGCGGCGCTTGGCCGCCGAGAAGCGCTCTGCGGGAGAGGGTTCTGCGGGGGAAAGCTCCACGGGGGAGGAATCCCCAGCGGTGGTGTCCTCGAGGTTCTCAGGGGTGCTCATGCCGACCACCTTCCAGAAGTTGTCAGGCGGTACGGGGAACACTGGGTGCGGCGCGCGCCGCTGCGGTGAACAAGCTGCATCTCACCGGAGAGCGTACCCGCCTGACCAGTTAAGACACGATCATTTTCAGGGCGCCTGGGACGCACTCGACGCTGAGCGGCAGCGCGCTGATCCGTTCGCCGTCGGCCCACCCGTTGACCCGGGGCGCGGACAGCGTGACGGACTGCCCCCGGTGGACGGTCACCTTGGGGTGGTCGAGGTGTCCGCCCTTGAACACCTTCGGCAGGACCCGGAGGAGTTCGGTGCGTGTGCAGGCGTCGACGACGATGACGTCGAGTTTGCCGTCGGTGGGGTCGGCCTGGGGGCAGATCCGCAGGCCGCCGCCGTAGTAGTCGGTGTTGCCGACCGCCACCAGCATCGCTTCCTGCTCGAACCGCCGGCCGTCGACCTCAATGCGGTACGGGATGGGTTTCAGGTCACGCATCTCGGCGAACACCGCGGCGGTGTACTGCATGCGCCCCAGCGGGATGGTCATCCGCTCGGCCCGGTCGACCACCCGGGAGTCGAATCCCGAGCACAGCACGGTGGCGTACCAGCGCTCGCCGACCTTGCCCAGGTCGAGGGTGCGGGTCCGGCGTCCGGTGATGGTCCGGGCGGTCGTACGGAGGTCCCGTACGCCAGGCAGGCCCAGCGAACGCGCGAAGTCGTTGCCCGTCCCCACGGGGACGACGGCGAGGGGGGTGCCGGTGCCGGCGACGGCCTGTAGCGCCTGGGACACCGTGCCGTCACCGCCAACGGCGACGACGGCGCGCACGCCGCGCCGGACGGCGGCGCGCAGCCGTTCGACGGCCCGGGGGAGGTCCGGGCCGTCGATCAGCAGGATGGTCGCGCCGGCGGCCTGCAGATGCGCGGCCAGTGGGGCTGCGGTTATGGCGCCCCGGCCACGACCGGCACCGGGATTGACGAAGAGTACGGTCTCACGGGTCACGGCCGGTCACAGTAGTGCACGGTGACCGGGTTTCAGGTGACGAAATGATCACATGCGGAACCACTCACCGGCCGACCCGCACTGTCAGGTGATGTCGTCGGCCCGCTGGAGCGGTCCGACGGGCTCCGCCACCCGGTCCCCGGCGTGGGCGCCCGGAGCGGACGGGCCGAGGTCGAGCGGGGAGGCCTCGTCGTCGTCGAGCTCCCGGCCGCCCAGGGCGTCGACGCGCTTCTTGTCACGTCTGCGGTCGTTGATCCAGGCGATGCCGACGGCCAGGAAGTACAGCACGACGATCGGCACCGACAGCAGGCACATGGTCACCGGCTCAGTGGTGGGCGTGGCGACGGCCCCGAAGACGAAGATGCCCATCACCGCCCAGCGCCAGGCGCCGATCATCTTGCGCGCGCTGAGGATCCCGCCGAAGTTCAGCATCACCAGGACCAGTGGCAGCTCGCAGGCCAGGCCGAACACCACGACCATCCGGACCACGAAGTCCAGGTACTCGTCGAGCAGGATCTGGTTGCTGGCGTCCTCGATGGTGAACCCGAGCAGCACCGGCAGGGTGTGTGGCAGGATCGAGTACGCGAAGTAGGCCCCGCCCAGGAACAGCGGGACCCCCGCGGCCACGAAGGCCAGCGAGTAGAGCTTCTCGTGCTTGTGCAGGCCGGGGGCTATGAAGGCCCACAGCTGGTAGAGCCACACCGGACTCGATGCGATCACCCCGGTGGCCAGGGAGATCTTCAGCATCATCGAGAACGGGTTGAGCACGCCCGACTGGACCAGGACACCGTCGCCGCACTTGGTGCTGCCGGTGCCGTGCACGTTCTTCAGGTCACACACCGGACCGACCAGGAAGCCGCCGATCTCCTTGTAGTAGAGCGATGCGACGACCGTGACCACGATGAGGGCGAGCAGCGCCTTGACCAGCCGATTGCGCAGTTCGCGCAGGTGGTCCATGAGGGGCATGCGCCCCTCGGTGTCCTTCGATGCGGCGGCGCGTTTGCTCCGCATCCCTTTGATCCCACTCACTCTTCAGGTTTCCGCTCTCAGCCGTCGGGTGCGGAAACTAGCGGCCGGTCTGGCCCGGTTCACCGACCGGCCGGGACTCCGTGGTCGCGCCGGGCGCGGCCTGGATGGTCCGGGGAGCCTCGGACTGCGCGGCGGGCGCCGGCTCCGCGGGCTTCTCGTCGTCCTTCATCGCCTTGGCCTCGCTCTTGAGGATGCGCATCGACCGGCCGAGGGCACGCGCGGTGTCCGGCAGTTTCTTCGCACCGAACAGCAGGATCACGACAACGAGAATCAGAATGATCTCGCCGGTTCCGAGCCTTCCACCAAACATGAGTTCACTACTCTCGCAAGCCGGGATTGATGTACCCGATCGTACGCCCTCCTGTGTTACAAGCGCGCAAAGCCACAGTGGACGACACATGCACAAACAGGAAGGGCTGCGGCACCGGGCATTACGCCTTGTCCCTCCCGGCGGCCCGCGCCCCGGTGTACTGCCGCAGCGGCTCGGCCGCCTCGGCCAGCGCATCCGAGGAGGATTTCAGCCGGTCGACGGCGGCTGCGGACACACGGGTGAAGTGACGCAGCTCACCGAACAGCTGTACGCCGTACTTGACCAGCACGCCGAGGCCGGCGAGGACGAGCAGGACGAAGGGCGCGATCAACCAGAGCATGGGGCGACTGTACCCACGTCACGGCGCGGCCTGGGAACGCGGCAGGACCGCTTCCCCCGCGACGCTCACGGACGGCACCCCGCCGTCCGACAGCAAGGCGACCAGCTTCTCCCCCGCCGGCCGGCGCACCGAGTCCTCGCACCCCGGGCAGCGGAAGCGGTAGAACGCCCCCGCCGCCCGGACCACCAGGCGAAGCCGGTCGGCGCCCAGTTCGACCCGCCCGCACAGCGGGCAGCGGACCGCGAAGACCGGTGGAGCGGCAACGTTCACCACAGACTCCTTCAGTTTCCGTACGCGGCCAGCGCCGCCTCCGCCGAACCGCGCACCTGCGCGACGAGCTCGGGCGGCGAGACCACCCGGCCCTGTCCGCCCAGGCGCAGCGCGAGGCGGCGCATGCCGGACACGTCCGGCGAACGCAGGGTGATCCGCGCGCCGCCGTCAGGGGTGTCCTGGACCTTCTCGCAGGTGTAGTACTCGGTGACCCAGCGCCCCGCCGGTCCGACCTCGAACACCACGACGGTGTCGTGGTCGCTTGGCTGCACCAGCGACTGCGAGAGGTCGAGGGGGGCGACTTCGTGCTCTTCGGCCGGGATGCCGGTGATCTCCGCGGCCACCACCCGGTCCAGGCGGAACAGTCGGCGGTCCTCCGCGCGCAGGCACCAGCCGACCAGGTAGGTGCGGCCGTCGACGATGACCAGCCGGACGGGGTCCACGTCGCGTTCGGTGACCTCGTCCCGGCGCGGGACGTAGTAGCTGAGTTTGAGCCGCCGCTTCTCGGCGATGGCGCGGTCCATGGTGGCGTACGCGGACTCGGCCGCCTCAAAGTCGACGGAGACGTTCGCGGCGGCCTTGGCCGCGTCGCCCGCGGCGTCCTCCAGTTTGGCCGTCACGCGGCCCAGGGCGGCCTTGTCGCGGTCGCGCAGGCCAGGCAGGCCCGAGAGGGCGCGCAACGCGACCAGGAGCGACAGGGCCTCGTGCGGGGCCAGCCGGACCGGCCGCACCGGGGCGTCGAGGTTCTCCAGCCAGATCCGGCCTTCGCTGTCCACGTGGGGTTCGAGCAGGTCGTCGGCCATGAAGCTGGTGCCGCACATGTGCAGGGTGCCCAGGTCGGCCTGCAGGTCCTCGGCTTCCACGCCGAACGCCCGCGCGACGTCCTCCAGCCTGGTGCCGGGCCGCTCACGCAGGTACGCGACCAGCGAGAGGAGGCGGCGGGTGTCGTCGATAGCGTTGCTCATGCCCCGGTCTCCTCGGCGATGACTGACTTCAGCTGCTGGATGACGGCGTCCCGCAGGTCCACCGGCTCCATGACTACGACGTCGGGACCGAACTCGGCGAGCGTGCGGTGCAGACCGTGTCCGTACGGCAGTTCGATCTCGTCCCAGTCACCGTCGACGGGACGCTCCTCGGTCGCCCGGGAGCGCAGTGGGTACGCCGACCCGCGGCGCACCTTGAGCCGGGCGGTGCGGTCCCCGCCCTCCCCGGCGAAGGCCGCGACCTTGCCACGGATGTCCACGTCGTCCGGGACGGGTGCGGTGAAGGCCTGGCGCAGCACCTTGACCTTGGGCTTCTCGATGATGCGGTCGAGGCGGAAGACCCGCTGCTCGGCGCGCTCCCGGGCCCAGCCGACGAGGTACCAGCGGCCCCGCCAGCAACTCAGGCCCCACGGCTCGACCGTTCGCACGCGCGCCTCGGTGGTGCCGGAGCTGCGGTACGGGAACTGGACGGGGCGGCGGTTGCGCAGCGCGTCGAGCAGCGGCCCGAAGGCGGGCTCACGCACGGACACCCGCGGTTCCAGGGTGCGCAGCGGATCGGTGTCCATCTCCACGCCTGCGGCCTTGAGCTTGAACAGCGCGCCGCCGGCCGCCCCGGCCAGGGCGGACTGCTGCCACGCCCCGGCGGCCAGCGCGAGCGCGGCGGCCTCCTCCTGGTCGAGTTCTATCGGCGGGAGGGTGTTGTGCTCGGGCCGGATGCGGTAGCCGTCCGGGGCTTCTATCAGCGGGTCGTTGGCGCCCGTCTCGATGGTGAAGCCGAGTTCCCGTACGTCGTCCTTGTCCCGCTCGAACATACGGTCGAAGGATTCGTCGGAGGTGGTCAGCCGGTAGGACTCGATGGAGCGCCGCAGCTCCTCCTTGGTGACGTACCGCCGGGCGGCCAACAGGCACATCACCAGACTGACCAGTCGTTCCTGCTTGGGAATCGCCATCCCCGCCCCTTTCGCCGCCACTCAGGCGCGGCACTCGTCCGCAGCAACGACCGTATCGCGACCGTGGCGGCACCTTTACCTCTTCAGAACCAAACGCCCCCGTACGTCCGGAGTGTTCCGACGCACTCCTCGCTAAGCTCACCAACCGTGATCAGTTGGCGTCGTGGAGAAGTTGTCGAAGTCCGCCGTACGTGGCGGGGCGCGGTCGAAGTGCTAGTCAACACGGAGGACCTCGGTCCGGTCCGCGCTCTGGCCTATCCGGAGGTCGTGGGTACTCCCGGGCCGGGTGACGTGGTCCTGGTGAACACCACGGCGTTGACCATGGGTCTGGGCACCGGCGGCTACGCGCTCATCGTGGCGCTGCCTGAGCGGCTCCCCGCGGATCCCCCCGCGGGCCCCGGCCACCTCGTCAAAGCCCGCTACACCCCTCTGCAGACCGTCGTCCTGGGCGTGGACGAGCAGGACTCCCCGCACCACGGGGTGCTGCGCGACGCCGACGACCTGGACGGCATGCCCGTGGTCGTCGCCGACCTGCACTCGGCCCTGCCTGCCGTCTGCGCGGGAATCCGGGCTGACCGGCCCGGGGCGCGGACCGCGTACGTGATGACCGACGGCGGGACGCTCCCCCTGTGGTTCTCGATGACAGTCGACACCTTGCGTACGGCGGACTGGCTCGCCGGGTCCGTCACCGTCGGGCAGGCCTTCGGCGGCGATCTGGAGGCAGTCACCCTGCACACCGGGCTGCTGGCCGCCCGGCACGTCCTCGGCGCGGACATCGCGATCGTGGCCCAGGGCCCCGGCAACCTCGGCACGGGCACCCGCTGGGGCTTCTCCGGAGTGGCGGCGGGTGAGGCGGTCAACGCCGCGGCCACGCTCGGCGGGCGGCCCGTGGCGTCGCTGCGCATCTCCGACGCGGACGGCCGGGAACGGCACCGCGGGGTGTCGCACCACAGCACGACGGCGTACGGACGGGTCGCGCTGGCCACGGCCGACGTCCCCGTGCCCGAGCTGACCGGCCCGCTGGCGGACCAGGTCGCCGAAGACGTCAAGGCGCTGGAGCGGCACCGCATCGTGCGCGTTGGTGTCGACGGGCTGGACGCGGCGCTGCGCACGGTCCCCGTGAAGCTGTCCACGATGGGCCGGGGGCTGGACGAGGACTACGCGTACTTCCTGGCGGCGGCCGCCGCCGGACGCCACGCGGCGGGCCTTCTCACCACTCCTTGGGAAACGCAGAAGCCGGGATGGACCCCGTACAGGATTCATCCCGGCTCGACTGCTGCTGACTAGCGCACGCCCACCAGGTCCACGATGAAGATCAGGGTCTCGCCCGGCTTGATCGCGCCGCCGGCGCCACGGTCCCCGTACGCCATCTTCGCGGGGATGACCAGCTCGCGGCGGCCGCCGACCTTCATGCCGAGGATGCCCTTGTCCCAGCCCTCGATGACCTGACCGAGACCCAGGCGGAAGTCCAGCGGCGCGCCGCGGCCCCAGGAGGCGTCGAACTCCTCGCCGGTGGAGAACGCGACACCCACGTAGTGGGCGCTGATGTTCGAGCCCGCGACGGCCTCGGCGCCTTCGCCGACCGACAGGTCGCGGATCTGCAGCTCGGCCGGGGCCTCGCCACCCGGGAATTCGATCTCAGGCTTCGTGTTGTTGTTCGCGGTCATGCGCTTGGTGCTCCTTGCTGATCCGGTACGGCGTCGCCGTCGACGCCGCGTGTGTTTCCCAGAGAGTCGTGCCCGCTTCCGGGCCGACTAGCCCTGCTTCTGCGGCGGCACGACGCCGAGGACGTCGATGACCCAGACGAGGGCAGCGTTCGGCGGAATGCCCGACGCTTCCTTGCCCTTCGCGCCGTAGGCCTTGTCAGCGGGGGTGACGAGCAGGACGCGACTGCCGACCTTTTTGCCCGTCAGACCTTCGACCAGGCCCGGGAGCGTGCCCTGGGCCAGCGGGATGCCCTGCGGGCCCGACCCGGTCCACGTGTCGCTGACCTGCTTGCCGCCGTCCCACAGGTACGACCCGAGGTTGACGATGAGCTGGTCGCCGTCCTTGATGGGCGCGCCCGCGCCCTCGATCAGGACCTGGGTGGACTGCTGCGTCGGCGCGGGCTTCCCGGCCGGGATGGTCACGCCGTCCGGCTTGTCGCCGACCGTCTTGACCTTCGGCAGGTCCGCCGGGACGTCCTTGACCGCGGTGCCCTGGGCGACTGAGTTCTTGCCGAAGCTCGAGACGATGTCGACGACGAAGACCAGGGTCTCGTTCTTGCCGATGTCCGCGCCCCGGCCCTCGGCCCCGTAGCCCTTGTCCGGCGGGATGGTCATCAGCAGCCGGCTGCCGACCTTCTTGCCCGGGATGCCGTCCAGCCAGCCCTGGATCAGGCCGCCGGTCAGCGGCATCGGCCCGAAGACCGACCCGCGGTCGAAGGAACTGTCGAAGACGGACTTAGTGCTCCAGGCCACGCCTTCGTAGTTGAAGGAGGTCTGGTTCTCCTTTTCCGCCACCGGACCGGTGCCCTCGGTGAGGACCTCGACCTTCAGCTCCGTCGGCGCCGGGCCGTCGGGGACCTTGATGTCCGGAGTCGTACCGAACTGCTTGCCCGCGGTGGCGGCACCCGTGGTGCTCACCCCTACCTTGCGGGCGGTGGAGGACGGGGAAGGGCTGCTCTTGCTCTTGCTGTCGCCCTTGTCGTCACCGCACGCGGCGGCGGTGACCATCAGGACGGGGACCAGCGCAAGCGCGGCGATTCGACGGCGCACAGTGTTCCTCTGCGGTGGCGGATGGTGGGTGTCCGAGAAGGACGCCGACACTCTACGGGGTACGGCGGTTAATACCGCGTGAAGATGCGCACCCGCGGCCACGCCTGTCCGTGGAACAGCCCGTCCCGCCGGGGCAATCAGCGGAACGGGCTGCTCTTTGTGACCTTGGGACCACAGACGGTACGTCAGGTCACATGCTGGCGATCAGCTTCTCCACCCGCTCGTCCACCGAACGGAACGGGTCCTTGCACAGGACGGTGCGCTGCGCCTGGTCGTTGAGCTTGAGGTGCACCCAGTCGACGGTGAAGTCCCGCCGCTGCTCCTGCGCCCGTTTGATGAACTCGCCGCGCAGCTTGGCGCGGGTCGTCTGCGGTGGCAGGGACTTGGCCTCGAAGGTCTTCAGGTCGGTGGTGATGCGCTCGATCTGCCCGCGCCGCTGCATCAGGTAGAACAGGCCGCGACGCCGGTGGATGTCGTGGTACGCCAGGTCGATCTGGGCGATCCTCGGGGAGGACATGGGCAGGTTGTGCTTGGCACGGTAGCGCTCGATCAGCTGGTGTTTGATGACCCAGTCGATCTCCCCCGACACCATGTCGAGGTTGCCGGTGTCGATGGCCCGCAGTGTGCGGTCCCACAGCTCCAGGGTCTGGGCGACGACCCCGGTGTTGATGCCCCGCCGGTCGGCGAAGTCCTGGGCCTTGCTGAGGTACTCGCGCTGGATCTCCAGCGCGCTGGCCTCCTTGCCGTTGGCCAGGCGCACCTTGCGCTGGCCGGTGATGTCGTGGCTCACCTCGCGGATCGCCCGGATCGGGTTCTCCAGCGTCATGTCCCGCAGGACCGTGCCGGCTTCGATCATGCGCAGCACGAGGTCGGTGGAGCTGACCTTGAGCAGCGTCGTCGACTCGGCCATGTTGGAGTCCCCGACGATCACGTGCAGCCGCCGGTAGCGCTCGGCGTCGGCGTGCGGTTCGTCACGGGTGTTGATTATCGGGCGGGAGCGCGTCGTCGCGGAGCTGACGCCCTCCCAGATGTGCTCGGCGCGCTGGCTCACGCAGTAGACCGCGCCGCGCGGGGTCTGGAGGATCTTCCCCGCGCCGCACAGCAGCTGTCTGGTCACCAGGAAGGGGATGAGCACATCGGCCAGGCGGGAGAACTCGCCGTGCCGCGCCACGAGGTAGTTCTCGTGACAGCCGTACGAATTCCCGGCGGAATCGGTGTTGTTCTTGAAAAGGTAGACGTCTCCCGCGATCCCCTCCTCGTGCAGACGCCTTTCGGCATCGACGAGAAGGCCCTCGAGGATTCGCTCACCGGCTTTGTCGTGGGTCACCAGCTCGGGTACGGAGTCACACTCAGGTGTGGCGTACTCGGGATGACTGCCCACGTCCAGATACAGCCGGGCACCATTGCGTAGGAAGACGTTACTGCTTCGGCCCCATGACACGACACGGCGGAAGAGGTACCGCGCCACCTCGTCCGGGGAGAGCCTGCGCTGTCCCCGGAACGTACAGGTGACGCCGTATTCGTTCTCCAGCCCGAAGATTCGGCGGTCCATGAATCAACATTACGCTCATGACAGGCCGTTATGGCACAGCTCCGTACGGGTGATTTCAGAAATTTCGATCTTTCTCCACCGCGCGTCCCGGCACCGGACCGCAGGAAGGACCCGCCCGTGTCCCGGGCGGGTCCTTCCACTGACATGACGTACGGTCAGGACTCCGCGGAGTCCCCCGCCTCCTCAACCGCGGCGGCCACTTCGGCGTCCGTGCCGTTGAGGAGCCGGGCCAGCGGCCCGCCGACGATCCGCTTGAACTTGCGCTTCTGGGTGCGGGTGCGGTCCAGCACCGCCACCTCCAGCTGCGAGGCGGTGATCGTCCGCTTCTCCCCCGCGCTGTCCCGGGCGAGCGCGTCCACCGCCACCTTGAGGGCGTCCGACAGCGAAAGCCCCTGCTGGTGGTGCTGTTTGAGCTGCCCGGTGATCTGGTCGGAGTTGCCGCCCATCGCGACGTACCCGTGCTCGTCGGCGATCGAGCCGTCGTACGTCAGGCGGTAGACCTGGTCGTCGGAGGGCGAGTCGCCCACCTCGGCGACGATCAGCTCCACCTCGAACGGCTTCTCCCCGCCTGAGGAGAAGATCGTGCCGAGGGTCTGCGCGTACAGGTTCGCCATCCCGCGCGCCGTCACGTCGGTGCGGGCGTACGAGTAGCCCCGCACGTCGGCGTAGCGCACGCCGGCGATCCGCAGCTGCTCGAACTCGTTGTACTTGCCGACCGCGACGAACCCGATGCGGTCGTACAACTCGCTCATCTTGTGCAGTGCCCGGGACGGGTTCTCCGCCACGAACACGATTCCGTCGGTGTACGTCAGCACAACCACACTGCGGCCCCGGGCGATGCCCTTGCGGGCGTAGTCGGCCCGGTCCGCCATGGCCTGCTGCGGCGACACATAAAAGGGCGTCGTCACCGTGGAGTCCTTTCCCGAGTGCTCATCGTTTTGTCCGCAGGAGATGTCAGGTCAAGGACGCGGTCGGGCCGTCCGGATGGTGCATCCGGGCGCCGACGATCCGCTCCACGATCGTGCCGAGCTCGTCCTCCGGCATGCGGCGCACGCCGTCCTCGGTGACCACTGTCACCACCGGGAAGATGCGCCGGTACAGGTCGGGCCCGCCGGTGGCCGAGTCGTCGTCGGCCGCGTCGTACAGCGCCTGCACGCACACGGTGACGGCGTCCTCGGCGGACAGGTCCGGGCGGTACAGCTTCTTCATCGACCCGCGGGCGAACAGTGATCCGGAGCCCACCGCGTGGAACCCCGTCTCGTCGGACCGGCCGCCGGTGATGTCGTAGCTGTAGATCCGGCTCTCCGCCGACTCGACGTCGTAGCCGGCGAACAGTGGCACGACGGCCAGGCCCTGCATCGCCATTCCGAGGTTGCTGCGGATCATCTGGGAGAGGCGGTTGGCCTTGCCCTCGAGGGACATGACCGTCCCCTCGATCTTCTCGTAGTGCTCGAGTTCGACCTGGAACAGCTTGACCATCTCGATGGCCAGGCCGGCGGTTCCGGCGATACCCACACAGGAGTACTCGTCGGCCGGGAAGACCTTTTCGATGTCCCGCTGGGCGATGATGTTGCCCATCGTCGCCCGGCGGTCGCCGGCCATGACCACGCCGCCCGGGAAGGTCGCCACGACGATCGTCGTGCCGTGCGGGGCCTCGACGACACTGCCCGCAGGCAACGGTCTTCCGCCGGGCAGGAGTCCGGGCTGGTACTGGGACAGGAAGTCGGTGAACGATGACGAACCGGGGGTCAGGAAGGCAGCCGGCAGACGCCCGGCGCCATGAGTGTTGGCTTCCACACGATCCCTTCCAGGTAGGAGGCGGCGCGGCGTGCGACGGCCGGCCGGTCCTTGAGGACTTGCCTAGTGCGGCGTTGCAGGTGAAGCAGGGTACGGCCCGGACCTTACCGGTTCCATGATCGATGCCGGTGTGCCCGGCCCCGGCGGACATCCGGACCGGACGGGTTCCGGTGCGGTCGGGGACCACGGAATTCAGCCTCCGCCGCCGACGGCGGACCGAGTGGCGCAAAGCTGGACCTTTGGATTCCGCTGAATTCTGCCAGTATCCGTTGAATTCCCGCGAAACCAGGAAGAGTCCTGCGATTCCCTGAGTCCTGGGAAAAACTTCACCACCCTCGCCGATCTTTACCTATACATTGCCTTTTATTGACCACCCTTTTGCACGAAGGACCGCACGAATTCTTCGGCGTTCTCTTCTAGGACCTCGTCGATTTCATCGAGAATCGAATCGACGTCGTCGGTCAGTTTCTCCTGCCGCTCCTGAAGGTCCGTGGCCTCCTGCGTCTCCGTGGTGGTCTCGTCGACCTCCTCGGAACGCCGGTTCGCATGCTGCTGCCCGCCGCCGGTGTCTTTTGTAGGCATTCCGCTCACCCCGCCATTTCTTTCCGCATTTCCGGTCGGCGTCGCGATGGGCGCCGGTGATTCAGACCCTTCACGTGACAGGTTGTGGATGATCCCGGTTTGCGCGGTATCCGGCCTCTGTCCCGTTTTCTGGGGATCCGTACGGATCCCCTGCGTACGTTGTTCCCCCACTCGCTCCACATCACCCGTGGAACAGACGGTTCACCTGACGGCGAACGCCTGTTCCACCCTCCGGGAGTCCCGCGGGGGACCGTCTCAACCGCCGGTGAGGGCCCGGACCAGGTCCTCGGCCGTACGGCACCGGTCGAGCAGGTCCTTGACGTGCGCCCTGGTCCCCCGCAGCGGCTCCATGGTGGGCACCCGCTGGAGCGAGTCGTGCCCCGCCACATCGAAGATGACCGAGTCCCACGACGCCGCCGCGACCTCGTCCGGGTACTGCGCCAGGCAGCGCCCGCGGAAGTACGCCCGGGTGTCGTCCGGCGGCTGGTGGACCGCGCGCTGCACCTCGGCCTCGGTCGTGATCCGCTCGAAGCGCGACTCAAGCTTGTTGTACAGGCCCTTGTCCGGCCGGACGTCGGCGTACTGCAGGTCCACCAGGCCGAGGCGCGGAGCGTCCCAGTCGAGGCCGTCCCGCTGCCGGTAGCCCTCCAGGAGCTGGAGTTTGGCCACCCAGTCGAGCTCCCGCGCCAGCGACATCGGGTTGCCCTCCAGCCGACTGAGCACCGACTCCCAGCGGTCCAGGACGTCGGTGGTGACCTCGTCCACATCCGAGCCGAACCGGTCCTCGACGTACTTGCGGGCCAGCTCGAGATATTCCATCTGCAGCTGGATCGCCGTCAGTTTCCGGCCACTGCGCAACACCATCAGGTGCTTGAGCGACGGGTCGTGGGAGACCTGGTGCAGGGTGCGCACCGGCTGGTCCACGGTCAGGTCGGTGGTGATGAACTTGTCCTCGATCATCGACAGGACCAGCGCGGTGGTACCGAGCTTGAGGTACGTCGAGATCTCCGACAGGTTGGCGTCACCGATGATGACGTGCAGCCGGCGGTACTTCTCCGCGTCGGCGTGCGGTTCGTCGCGGGTGTTGATGATGGGGCGCTTCAGCGTCGTCTCAAGGCCGACTTCGACTTCGAAGTAGTCGGCGCGCTGGCTGAGCTGGAAGCCGTGCCCGGAGCCGTCCTGCCCGATGCCGACCCGGCCCGCTCCGGTGACCACCTGGCGGGAGACGAAGAACGGGGTGAGGTGGCGGACGATGTCGGCGAACGGGGTCGACCGCTGCATGAGGTAGTTCTCATGCGTGCCGTACGAGGCGCCCTTGTTGTCGGTGTTGTTCTTGTAGAGCAGGATGTTCTGCCCACCGGGCGCTTCGGCCGCCTTCCGGGCGGCCTCGGCCATGATGCGTTCGCCGGCCTTGTCCCACACGACCGCGTCCCGCGGGTTGGTGTTCTCGGGACCGGAGAACTCGGGGTGCGCGTGGTCGACGTACAACCGCGCGCCGTTGGTCAGGATGACGTTGGCCAGGCCGACGTCCTCGTCGGTGAGCTGGCTGGCGTCGGCCAGTTCGCGGGCCAGGTCGAACCCGCGCGCGTCGCGCAGTGGGTTCTCCTCCTCGAAGTCCCAGCGCGCGCGCCGCGCCCGCTGCATGGCCGCCGCGTAGGCGTTCACGATCTGAGACGATGTCAGCATCGCATTGGCGTTCGGCTGCCCCGGAACGGAGATGCCGTATTCGGTTTCGATGCCCATCACGCGCCAGACGGTCATGCGACCCCCTCTGTTGCCCGGCCGGTCCCCGGAGCCGGAGCAGGTCACAACCGCGGGACGGGAGCGGACTGCTCCCGTACGACGCTGTGGACCGCCCGGCCAGGGACACCCTGGTCATGCCTTGAGCCTATTGCTGCGGATCGTCCCGTGGAATGCCATTGGACGGATCACCTGCGTGGTTTCCGTACGACGGCGTCCTTCCGGCCGACCCCGGTCGTGCGTGTCGCCGCGGTCCGCATAACCTGCGGACCGCGGCGACTGTGTCCGGTCTTTCGCGGACTGCGCCGGGCATGAGGCCCTCCGCAGAACCGGCGGAGGACCTTCGCCCTTCGGCTTGCCCCGCGCCTAGAGGTACTGCCCGGTGTTGGCGACAGTGTCGATGGACCGGCCGGCCTCGGCACCCTGCTTGCCCGAGATGAGCGTACGGATGTACACGATCCGCTCGCCCTTCTTGCCGGAGATCCGCGCCCAGTCGTCGGGGTTGGTGGTGTTGGGCAGGTCCTCGTTCTCCTTGAACTCGTCGACGCACGCGGCGAGGAGGTGGGTCACGCGGATGCCCCGCTGCCTGGCCTCGAGGAAGTCCTTGATGGCCATCTTCTTCGCCCGCCCGACGATGTTCTCGATCATCGCGCCGGAGTTGAAGTCCTTGAAGTACAAGGTCTCCTTGTCACCGTTGGCGTACGTGACCTCCAGGAAGCGGTTCTCGTCGGTCTCGGTGTACATCCGCTCCACGGTGGCCTGGATCATCGCGCCCACCGTGGCTTCGCGGTTGTTCCCGTTCTCGGCCAGGTCGTCCTCGTGGAGCGGGAGGCTGACCTTGAGGTACTTGCCGAAGATGTCCCTGGCCGCTTCGGCGTCCGGACGTTCGATCTTGATCTTGACGTCGAGGCGGCCCGGCCGCAGGATCGCCGGGTCGATCATGTCCTCGCGGTTGGAGGCGCCGATGACGATGACGTTCTCCAGACCCTCCACGCCGTCGATCTCGGAGAGCAGCTGCGGGACGATGGTGTTCTCCACGTCCGAGCTGACACCGGAGCCGCGGGTGCGGAACAGCGAGTCCATCTCGTCGAAGAAGATGATGACCGGCGTGCCCTCGTTGGCCTTCTCCCTCGCCCGCTGGAAGACCAGGCGGATGTGCCGCTCGGTCTCGCCGACGTACTTGTTGAGGAGTTCGGGGCCCTTGATGTTCAGGAAGTAGCTCTTGCCCATCTCCGTGCCGGCCATCTCCGCGACCTTCTTGGCCAGGGAGTTGGCCACCGCCTTGGCGATGAGTGTCTTCCCGCATCCGGGGGGCCCGTACAGCAGGATCCCCTTCGGCGGCCGCAACTCGTGCTCTTTGAACAGGTCGGGATGGAGGTAGGGGAGTTCGACCGCGTCCCGGATCATCTCGATCTGGTTCCGCAGGCCGCCGATCTTCGTGTAGTCGATGTCCGGGACCTCTTCGAGGACCAGCTCTTCGACCTCGCTCTTCGGGACGCGCTCGTACACGTATCCCGAACGGGAGTCGAGCAGGAGCGAATCCCCCGGCCGGAGCGGGGCGTTCAGGAGCGGTTCGGCCAACCGGACGACACGTTCCTCGTCAGTGTGGCCGAGGACGAGCGCGCGCTCGCCGTCCTCGAGGAGTTCCTTGAGCATCACCACGTCGCCGAGCCGTTCGAACTCCATGGCTTCGACGATGTTGAGTGCTTCGTTGAGCATGACCTCCTGGCCACGCTGGAGTCCGTCGAGGTCGATGTCGGGACTGACGTTCACCCGGAGCTTGCGGCCCCCGGTGTGGATGTCTGCCGTGCCGTCCTCGTTGCCCTGCAGGAACGTGCCGAAGCCGGACGGCGGTTGGGCCAGCCGGTCGACTTCCTCCTTCAGCGCGACGATCTGGTCACGGGCTTCTCGGAGCGTCGCGACGAGCCGTTCGTTCTGCGACGTGAGACCTGCGAGTGATGACTGGAGTTCGACTACCCGCTCGTCCAACAACCTTGCCTGCCTCGGTGACTCGGCGAGCTTGCGACGCAGGACTGCTACTTCCTGCTCTAGAAAGGACACCTGGCCCATGAGGTCGTCCGTACCCCGGGCCGGCCTGCCACTACGGTTCATGTCATCGTCGTGGACTGCCACGGTCCTCACCTCCTCCTGGGGAGCTGCGACGTCTTCCGACCCTACCTACGGCAGACGGGGTGTAAACCCCTTGATCGGAAAGACGGTCCGGGCGTGTCCTGTCTTCACCCTTGTGACTGCCCCCACATGCTGTGCGGTCGTGATACCCACCGTTGCGTGCCGGGAATCTGTCCGGAGGTAGTGTCTATAAGACAGATCGCGATAGAAAACAGTACGGTTTCCACACAGATGGGGCGCACGCATGTCCGCAGACAACGAACCACTTGAGGTTTGGATCGACCAGGATCTGTGCACCGGGGACGGGATCTGCGTGGAGTACGCCCGCGAGGTGTTCGAACTGGACATCGACGGGCTGGCGTACGTGAAGGGCCCGGACGACGAGCTGCGCACCGAAGTCGGCGCCGCCGTGCCGGTGCCGCGCAACCTGCTGGTCGACGTGATCGACGCGACGGCGAAGTGCCCGGGTGACTGCATCCACGTCAAGCGCGTGAGCGACGGTGTGGAGATCTACGGTCCTGACGTCGCCTGACACGGTCCGCTCCACGGCCTGACATACCTGAAAGCCGGTCCTGACCTGTCGTCAGGGCCGGCGTTTCCGTCTGCGTGGCCCGCGGTCGTACCGGGTTTCAGTCACCGGTGTGGTTGCCGCTGCCGTCAGCCGGGGCGGTCGTGCCCGGCCGGCCGCCGTCGAAGGAAGCGCCGGCGTAGACCGCCGCACCGCTGAGGACGGCGATCAGGAACACGATGACCATGTACGTCACCGCGGTCTTCGTCGTCATGTCTTCGCGTGGGGCGGGGCGCTCGGTGTGGGCGAGGGCTGTGCCGCCCCTGGGCTTCATGGCGACTTCGTCGCGGTTCTCAGTCACCCTTGTGACGTTAACGATCGACCCCGGGGCCCGTACAGGCCCCGGGGTCGGTCTCTGTGATTTCTATGACACGGCGTCAGGAGCTACCGGACCTACGCGGTCCCGGCCGCCTCCGAAGCGGGGGTCTGCACAGTGGCCGCCTCCACGACAGCTTCTTCCACGGCAGTGGTCTCGGCGGCATCGGAGCCGCTGCCTTCTCCCGTTGCTGCCGCCTCGGCGGCCTTGCGTGCCTCCAGACGCTCCTTGAGCGAACCCTTCGGCTTGCCCTCCTGCGCCGCCTGCCAGTCCTCACCGTACGAGCCCTTGGAGGGGCGCAGACGGCGCAGCGGCGGTTCGACGCCGTCGGCCAGCCTACGGGCGGTGACCAGGAAGCCGGTGTGCCCGATCATGCGGTGGTCGGGGCGGACGGCCAGGCCCTCGACGTGCCAGGTGCGGACCATCGACTCCCACGGCTGGGGCTCGGCGAAGCCCTTGAGCTCACGCATGGTCTCGACCGTGCGGGACAGCTGGGTGGTGGTGGCCACGTAACAGACGACGAGGCCGCCGGGGACGAGGGCCTTGTGGACGGCTTCGAGGCATTCCCACGGGGCGAGCATGTCGAGGACGACACGGTCGACCCCGGTCTCGCTGAGGTTGTCCTGGAGGTCGCCGACGGTGAGTTTCCAGGACGGGTGTGGCCCGCCGAAGAAGGTTTCGACGTTCTTTGTAGCGATCTGGGCGAAGTCGTCGCGGCGTTCGTAGGACGACAGCGAGCCGCCGTCGCCCACTGCGCGCAGGAGGGAGCAGGTGAGCGCGCCGGAGCCGACACCGGCCTCCACGACGCGGGCGCCGGGGAAGATGTCGGCCATGGCGACGATCTGGCCGGCGTCCTTGGGGTAGACGACGGCCGCTCCGCGCGGCATGGACAGGACGAAATCGGAGAGCAGGGGGCGCAGCGCGAGGTATTCGACTTGTCCTGTGGAGCGCACCACGGAGCCTTCTGGGGCTCCGATCAACTCGTCGTGCTGGAAGGCACCCTTGTGGGTGTGGAATGCCTTGCCTGCTTGAAGTGTGAAGGTGTGGTGGCGGCCTTTGGGGTCGGTCAGCTGGACCTGGTCCCCGACCTGGAATGGGCCGCGTCGGCGGGCGGCACCGGTCGGTTCGGACATGTCGTACAGCTTAAGGCGTTGCCCCCGGTGCGCCTTACCAAGGGGTCCTGCTGGTGAACGCGGTGACCGTCGTGATCGCCTGCCGACCAAACCCGGCCCTTGTCGCCTAGCATTCGGTCGTGGACGACTCCAGACCGCAGGACGTACGTGACGAGGGACAGGACCCGTCGCGGAACCGCGGCATGCTCATGGGTCGGCCGTTCGGGGTGCCGGTGTACGTGGCGCCGACGTGGTTCCTGATCGCGGTGGTGATCACCGTGCTGTTCGGCCCGACGTTCGGGGAAGTGATCCCGGGGCTCGGGAACTGGCAGTACGCGGTCGCGTTCGGTTTTGCGGTCCTGCTTTATCTGTCGGTCCTGGTGCACGAGTTGGCGCACGCGGTCACGGCGCAGCGTTTCGGGTTGAGTGTCAAGCGCATCACCATCCAGTTCCTGGGCGGGGCGACGGAGAGTGACAAGCCGAAGACGCCGGGCAGCGAGTTCGCGGTGGCCGCCGCTGGGCCTGTGCTGTCCCTGGTGCTCGGCGGAGGGTTCTGGCTGGCCGCGCAGCCGTTGGACACGGACAGTGTGGGGGGCCGGATGGTCCTGCTGCTGGGTGTGTCGAACCTGCTGGTGGCGGGGTTCAACCTGCTGCCGGGGCTGCCGTTGGACGGTGGCCGGATGCTGCGGGCCGTCGTGTGGGGTGTGAGCGGCCGGCCGTTGAAGGGGACGGCCGCTGCGTCGTGGGCCGGCCGGGTCCTGGCGGTGGCGACGCTCCTGTTCACGGTGTGGTGGTCGGCCGGGGAGAGCGGCGGTACGCGCCTGTACCTCCTGCTGTGCGGCTGTTTCGTGTCGATGTTCATGTGGGCCGGAGCTGTGCAGTCGCTGCGGGCTGAGCAGATCCACGAGCGGCTGCCTGAGCTGTCGGTGCGCGGGCTGACCCGCCGGGCCGTGCCGGTCCCGGCGGACACGCCGTTGTCGGAGGCGCTGCGCCAGGCGGACGAGGCCGGGGCGCGGGCGCTGGTCGTGGTCGACGGGGCCGGTGCGCCGGTCGCGCTGGTGAACGACGCGAAGATCCTGGCGGTGCCGGCACACCGGCGTCCGTGGGAGTCGGTGGGGCCGCTGTCGCGTCCGCTGGAGCCGGGGTTGCGGGTCTCCGCCGAGCTGACCGGCGAGGAACTGCTCGGGGCGCTGCGGGTCGCGCCGTCGACGGAGTACCTCGTGGTTGAGGCCGACGGCAGCGTGTACGGAGTCCTGGTGCGCAGTGATGTGGAGCGGGCGTTCCTGGGTCTCATGCGCAACTGAGCGACGCCGGGCGTACGGACGTGTTGACAGACGTCGGCCGTACGCCCGCCGAATTTCACTTGGGTGTGATCGTGACCTGGTAGGTGCCGGCGCCCTTGGTGGTGATCTCCAGGAGGGACTGACGGTCGTCGCACCTCTTCCAGCGGGTCCGGCCGGGGCCGGTGACGTCCACCGTGTAGCCCTTGGCGTAGACGTCCCTGGGGATTTCTATGTCCGTGGTGCCGCGGACGTCGCGGCGGGTGGTGAAGGTCAGGGTGTACGTGCGGGTGGCCGTGTCGTAGGCGTAGGCCGTGGGCGCGCCGGCGACCGCCTTGGCGTAGGGCTGGACGAGCAGCCGGTTGTTGGGCTTGGGCTGCCCGGCGGCGTCGTTGAAGCAGTAGCCGCCGCCGCTGCACCAGGTGTAGTTGGCCCACCCTGAGGAGAAGCGGTCCATCGCGGCGGTGATGCGGTTGTACATCAGGGGGATGTTGGGGAGGGACGCGTCGGGCGGGCCCCACTCCCCCACGATCACCGGCATGCCGTACTGCTCGGGGTAGGCGCTGACAGCGGCTTCGTAGTTCTCGATGAATCCGCCGTCCGGGTCGTAGTCCGCCCCGACTTCCATCGCCGATTCGTAGAAGTGCGGAGCGTACGCGGCTTTGTCGTCCGTGATCTTCCCGAGCGCGGTCGGGACGCCGAAGCCGACGATCGGGGTGGGTTCGACGAAGACCCAGTTTCTGCGGTCGACGAGCCTGATCGCGTCGGTGAGACGGTTCCACATCCCGGTGATCTGGGTGGCTTCGATGCGTCCCGCGGCCGCCGGGAGGTCGTCCGGGACGGTCTCACCCGGGAGGAACTTGCCCATGGGCTCGTTCATGAGGTCGTAGCCGAGGACCGCGGGGTGCCGGCCGAAGGTGGCGGCGACTTTCAGCCACATGTCCGCGTGGGCCTTCTGGAGGTCCGCGTCGGTGTAGAGGTGGTCGAACGCGGCCTGGACGCCGGGGGTGTAGTACTCGGCGAACCAGTCACCCGGGACGGTCTCGTAGGGCTGTCCGTCGTCGCGGGTCGTCCACTCCGGCATCCCGCGGTGGTGGCTGAAGTACGGGCCGTAGACGTCCTGGTGGGCGTCGAGCATGACTTTGACACCGTACTTGCCGGCCCAGTCGAGGATGCGGTCCATCTTCTTCAGGTAGTCGCGGCTGTAGCGCCCCGGCCGCTCTTCCAGGTCGTCCCAGAAGAACAGCACCCGGGCGAGGTTGTAGCCGCGGGCGGACATCATCCGGAAGTCCTCCTCGGTGATGTCCTTGAACGCTTCCGCACCGCGGTGTTCCTTGTCGCCGACGTTGAACCCGCGCCATTGGGTGGCGCGCCCCTGGCCGTCGGCGATGAAGGTCTTGTCACCGACGGTGACCTTCGACGGCGTACGGGACGACTCGTGCGCTGAGGCCGGGGCTGTCGCGGTGGCCAGGAGCAGGGCGGCCGTCGCGGCGGCCACGGCGGCTGATCTGGGACGCAGAGCTGTGCGCATAGAGGTGAGGCCCTTCGGCTGGGACGGAGGGTGCGACCACGTACACGAGCGGCGGCTGAGCGTAATGCCACAGAAGACTGAAATACAGGCTCCGCAGCCCCCGTGTCGGGGGGACCTCGTACGCTGGCTGGTTATGAGCACCGTCGACCCCGCGCCCCCAGCCGAGCCCGCCGTCACGCCGCCGCGGCCCCCCGTGTCGCTGTCGCCGTCGCGCGCGCAGGACTTCATGCAGTGCCCGCTGCTGTACCGGCTGCGGGTGATCGACAAGCTGCCGGAGAAGCAGAGCCCCGCGGCGACCCGCGGCACGCTGGTGCACACGGTCCTGGAGAAGCTGTACGACCTGCCCCGCCCCGACCGCACGGTCGCGCACGCGCAGGCGATGGTGCGGCCTTCGTGGGAGGCACTCCTGGCGCAGAAGCCGGAGCTGGCCGACCTGTTCGACGGTGGGGAGGACGTCCGCGCGAAGGAGTTCGCGCAGTGGCTCGACGAAGCCGAGCGGCTGGTGGAGCAGTACTTCGCGCTGGAGGACCCCACCGTCCTGGACCCGGCCGAGCGGGAGATGTACATCGAGACGACGCTGGCGGACGGCCTGACGCTGCGCGGCATCGTCGACCGGCTCGACGTCGCCCCGGGCAGCGGTGACCTGCGGGTGGTGGACTACAAGACGGGCAAGGCCCCGCCGCTGCGGTTCCGGGACAAGGCACTGTTCCAGATGACCTTCTACGCGCTGGTCCTGTGGCGCGCGAACGGGACGATCCCGCGTCGGCTGCAGCTGGTGTACCTCGGCAACGGCGGCGAGGTCGTCACCTACGACCCGGTGGAGAGCGACCTGCTCGCGACGGAGCAGAGGGTCAAGGCGCTCTGGGCGGCGATCGAACTGGCCACGCGCACGGGCGACTGGCGGCCGCAGCGCAGCAAACTGTGCGGGTGGTGCGAACACCAGTCGGTGTGCCCGGAGTTCGGCGGGACGCCGCCGGTCTATCCACTGCCGGTGGTCCCCGCGTAGTCGGCGCCCAGCTCAGCGCAGCAGACCCACCACAAGCGACCGAGCGAAGCGAAGAAGCGCGCCCGGAGGGCGCGGTATGACCGGGCGACGCGCGGGCGCCGAACAGCTCCGGAGCCAAGCAGACCCACCACAAGCGACCGAGCGAAGCGAAGAAGCGCGCCCGGAGGGCGCGGTATGACCGGGCGACGCGCGGACGCCGAACAGCTCCGGAGCGCAGCGACGGAGATGTGAGGATGACGCCCGCGCTTGGAGCCCGGCAAAAGAACAGCCCGCGCTCGGAGCCCGGCAAAAGAACAGCCCGCGCTTGGAGCCCGTACGTTCAGAGGCTTCCAGGCCGTACGAGACCGCTTTCATAGGCGTAGACCGCGGCTTGCACCCGGTCGCGCAGACCCAGCTTGGTCAACACGTGCCCGACGTGCGTCTTGACCGTCGTTTCGCTGACGTAGAGCTCCGCGGCGATCTCCGCGTTCGACATCCCCCGGGCCACCAGCCGCAGCACTTCGAGCTCACGCTCGGTGAGCGAGGAGAGGGTGTCCGGGGTGGGCGACTCGGCGGACGGCAGCCGGGACGCGTACATGTCCAGGAGCCTGCGGGTGACGCTCGGGGCGAGCAGTGCCTCGCCCGAGGCGATGACCCGGATCGCCTCGATCAGGTCGTCGGCGGGGACGTCCTTGAGCAGGAAGCCGCTGGCTCCGGCGCGCAGTGCCTCCACCACGTATTCATCGAGGTCGAAGGTCGTCAGCACCAGGACGCGCGGGGCGTGTGCCTGGTCCTGCCCGGCGGCGACGATGTGTCGGGTGGCCTGGACGCCGTCCATACGGGGCATCCGGATATCCATGAGGACCACGTCGGGCTGCAGGATGCGGACCTGCTCCACGGCCTGTTCACCGTCGCCGGCCTCGCCGACCACGGCGATGTCCGGCTCGGCCTCGAGGATCATCTTGAAGCCCGTGCGCAGCAAGGGCTGGTCGTCGACGAGGATCACACGGATCGTCATGGGTGGCTCTGCTCCAGTCGTTCGGCACCGGGGGTGGTGGCGCGGTCGTTCACCCTACGGGCGGGGCGGCCGGTGCCCGACGCCGGTACTGGGAGGGGGATGCGGGCGCGGACTTCGAAGCCGCCTTCGGGGTGGCGGCCGGTGTGGATCTCCCCTCCGTACAGCGCGACCCGTTCGCGCATGCCGACCAGGCCGTGGCCGTAGCGCTTCTCGGCGCTGCTGGGCCGGGGTTCGGCGCCGTCGTCGGTGATGCGGACGAAGACTTCGCCGGGGATGTACCGCAGGAGGACCCAGGAGGCCGCGGGGCCCGCGTGCTTGAGGGTGTTGGTGAGGGCTTCCTGGACGATGCGGTAGACCGCGAGGTCGATGCCCTGGGGCAGTTCGCTGGGGACGCCCTCGATGGCGAGTTCGACGGCCAGGCCGGTGTCGCGGACCTGGCCGATGAGGGTGTCGAGCTGGTCGAGCCCCGGCTGGGGCGCGTGCCCGCCGTCGATCGACTTGTCGGTGTTCGGGTCGTCGCTGCGCAGGACGCCGACGAGGCGGCGCATTTCGACCAGGGCGTCGCGCCCGGTGGATTCGACCGCCGCCATGGCCTCTTTGGCGCGTTCGGGGTTGCGGGTGAGGATGCGTCCTGCGGCGGAGGCCTGCACGGTCATCACCGAGACGTGGTGGGCGACGACGTCGTGGAGTTCGCGGGCGATACGGGCGCGTTCCTCGGCGACGGCGGCGCGCATGTCGGCGTCGCGGGTGACTTCGAGGCGGACTGCGTGGGCTTCGAGCTCGGCGGTGTACGCGCGGCGGAAGCCGACACTCCGGGCGAAGGCCCAGACGGCGAAGAGGGCGGCGGCGTTGGCGATCACGTTGACGACACCGTCGGGGGCGTCGCGCAGGGCGAGCCAGGTGACGGTGGTGATCTCAGCGAAGAACAGCGCGAAGGCGGCGGGGACGCGCGGGCGGCCGACAGCGACGCTGTACATGGCGACGATCTGGCCGAGGCTGGCGGCGGCGGACTCGTAGTGCAGGGAGGCCAGGGCCAGGAGCGGGCCGGTGGTCGCGAGGAGGACCCGCAGGGAGTGGCTGTTGCGCCACAGCAGCGGGAGGACGCACAACAGCGCCAGGATGACGCCCAGGGCGTCGGGTTCGTGGTCGACGCCGTCGCCGATGTTGTCGAGGAACAGGGCGCCGACGGAGCAGAAGCCCAGCAGGGCGACGACGACGAAGTCGTGCCGGGTTGGCCGGCGCCACAGGTCTTCGTCACTCCGGCAGCCGTGCCGCAGTTCGTAGAACCAGTCGGTGGCGGTCGTGCGCGCGCGCTCGACCACCGGCTGCCTGGGGCTGTCGGAGGGATTCGGAAGGTCAGGGCCGCTGCGCACGGTTACACCGTACGGGTTACCCGCCAGTGGTCTAGACGAGTTTCCGGCGACCCCGGCGACCCCCGGCCGCAGATCGACCGGTTCGTTCGTTTTCACACTGATATCAGGGCATTTTTGTCCGGTTACCCGCGCTTTGGAGCGAGGGAGTGGGGCCAATGATGAGGGACTTCCCTGCGGCGCCGGGGGTGTGCGGTCGGACAGACTGAACCTGTAACGGGGAACGCTTCACGCAGAACTTCGGCGGGAGCGTACCGGCCTGGTCCGGCGGGGACGACGGACTCAGGACGGGACGGAGCACGGGACCCATCCCACCGGTCGACGGGGAACGGCGGGACGGCGGACTTCGGTCCGGCGGGGTCCATGAGGAGAAGTGCACGGGGGAACGGGGATGCAGGACCGGCGTCCGTAACGGGGGAAGACGTGGCGGGCGCCGCGTAACGGGGTAGCGGGAGCGGACGGGGCACTTCACCCGTCCGCTCCCGCTGTTTTTATGCCGGGCTCCAAGCGCAGACTGTGCTGCTGCCGGGCTCCAAGCGCAGACTGTGCTGCTGCCGGGCTCCAAGCGCAGACTGTGCTGCTGCCGGGCTCCAAGCGCAGACGTTTTCCTCCCATCTCCGTCGCTTCGCTCCGGAGCTGGTCGGCGTCTGCGCGTCGCCCGAAAATCCGCGTCCTCCGGACGCGCTCGGGACGCTGCGCGCCCTCGCCCTGTTGTAGTGCCGCTCGGGACGCTGCGCGCCCTCGCCCTGTTGTAGTGCCGCTCGGGACGCTGCGCGCCCTCGCCCCGTTGTGGTGCGGCAGGGACGCTGCGCGCCCTCGCACTGTTTTAGTGCTGCTCGGGACGCTGCGCGCCCAGCGCCTCGTAGAGGTAGCGCTTCAGTGGCGCGCGTGGGCCGCCACCAGGTCGCGGAGGAACCCCGCGTCCACACGTTCCAGTGAGTCGATGACCGTGCGCCGGGGTCCGTCCGGGATCGGGCTGGTGCTGGGGACGGCCAGGACCGCGCAGCCGGCGGCCTCCCCCGAGGCGATGCCGGTGGGTGAGTCCTCGATGACGACGCAGGCGACCGGGTCGGCACCCAGGGCGCGTGCCGCGGTCAGGTAGGGCTCGGGGGACGGTTTCGTCTGCGTCACCTCGTCGCCGCCGACGGTGAACGCGAAGTGGTGTGCGCCCAGTGAGGGCAGGACTGCGTCGATGATCGCCCGGTGGGACGCGGTGACCAGGGCGCAGGGGATGCCTGCGGCTTCGAGGCAGGTCAGCAGCTGCTTGGCGCCGGGGCGGAGGTCCACGCCCGAACCGCGCAGTTGTCCGATCATGCCGTCGTTGATCCGCTGTTCGAGTACGGCGGGGTCGATGTCGAGTCCGCTGACGCCCAGGAGGTAGGCGACCGCGCGGTCCATGGGCCGGCCGAGCAGGTATTCCTCGTGCCGGGCTTCGAGGGTGTAGCCGAGGCCGGCCATCACACTGACCTCGGTGGCGAACCAAGTGCGTTCGGTGTCCACCAGGGTGCCGTCCATGTCGCACAGGACCGCTTGCAGGACGGGTCTGCGGGGATCCTGCCTGGTTTCCGCCGTAGTGGTCACACTTGCAAACGTCACACGCACCTCCGGGACGTACCACGGCCCGCCACAAGGAGTGGCGGGCCGTCGATTGTGCGCTTCCGAGGGGTTGGGGTCAAGAGTGACACCCACGGTGCGACTGGGCGAAGCGTAGGAGCGCGGCCGGAGGTCGCGGCTTGACCGGGCGACGCGCTGAGGCAGGTCTGACACGTGAGCGGAGCAAGGGGGCACTCCCCGGACTCCGCCCGGGGAGTGGCAGGCCCCTCAACGCTTGGAGCCCGGCGTCAGCTCAGGTGTTGAAGTACTTCGCCTCCGGGTGGTGCACCACGATCGCGTCGGTGGACTGCTCCGGGTGCAGCTGGAACTCCTCGGAGAGGTCGACCGAGATGCGGTGCGGCTTGAGCATCTCCACGATCTTGGCGCGGTCCTCCAGGTCGGGGCACGCGCCGTAGCCCAGGGAGAAGCGCGAGCCGCGGTACTGCGTCTTGAGCATGCCGTCGAGCGTGGCGGGGTCCTGGTCGCCGAAGCCGAGTTCCGCGCGGACGCGGGCGTGCCAGTACTCGGCGAGGGCCTCGGCCAGTTGGACGGACAGGCCGTGCAGCTCCAGGTAGTCGCGGTAGGCGTTCTCCGCGAACAGCTTCGCGGTGGCGCCGGACAGCCGGGGGCCCATCGTCACGATCTGGAAGCCGACGACGTCCGTCTCGCCGGCCTTGAGGTCGAGCGACTCCTTGGGCCGGAAGTAGTCGGCGAGGCACAGGTGCCGGTCGCGGCGCTGGCGCGGGAAGGTGAAGCGGTGCCGCTCGTTGCCGTCCTCGTGCAGGACGACCAGGTCGTCGCCGTCGGAGTAGCACGGGAAGTACCCGTACACGACGCCCGCGTCCAGGAGGTTGTCGGTGAGCATCCGGTCGAGCCAGTAGCGCAGGCGCGGGCGGCCCTCGACCTCGATGAGCTCCTCGTACGACGGCCCTTCCTTGCCGCGGGCCGGCTTGAGGCCCCACTGGCCGAGGAAGGTGGCGCGCTCGTCGAGCCACGAGGAGTAGTCGCCCAGCTGGATGCCCTTGACGACCCGGTCGCCCCAGAACGGCGGGGTCGGGACGGGGTTGTCGACGGCGACGTCGGAGCGGGCCGGGATGTCCTCGGGGGCGGTCTCGACCAGCTTGGCGCCGGCGACCTTGCGCTTGCGCAGCGCCGGGAGCTCGACGCCGGGGACACCGCGCTTGACGCCCATGAGGGCGTCCATGAGGCGCAGTCCCTCGAAGGCGTCGCGGGCGTAGCGGACCTCGCCGGCGTAGATCTCGTAGAGGTCCTCTTCGACGTAGGCGCGGGTCAGGGCCGCGCCGCCGAGGATGACCGGCATTCCGGCGGCGAGTCCGCGCTGGTTGAGCTCCTGGAGGTTCTCCTTCATGATCACGGTGGACTTGACCAGGAGACCCGACATGCCGATGACGTCGGCCTTGTGCTCGTCGGCGGCTTCGAGGATGGCGGAGACCGGCTGCTTGATGCCGATGTTGACCACGTTGTAGCCGTTGTTGCTGAGGATGATGTCGACGAGGTTCTTGCCGATGTCGTGGACGTCGCCCTTGACCGTGGCGAGCACGATGGTGCCCTTGCCCTGCTCCTCGCCTTCGACCTTCTCGATGTGCGGTTCGAGGTGGGCGACGGCGATCTTCATGACTTCGGCGGACTGGAGCACGAACGGCAGCTGCATCTGGCCCGAGCCGAAGAGCTCGCCGACGGTCTTCATGCCTTCGAGCAGGGTCTTGTTGATGATCTCCAGGGCGGTCTGGTCCTGGAGGGCCTCGTCGAGGTCCTCGTGCAGGCCCTTCTTCTCACCGTCGACGATGCGGCGCTGGAGGCGCTCGCCCAGCGGGAGGCCGAGGAGTTCGGCGACCTTGTCGGCCTTCATGGACTGCGTGTTGACGCCGACGAACAGCTCCATGAAGCGCTGCAGCGGGTCGTACTCGTCGGCGCGGCGGTCGTAGATGAGGTCGAGGGCGACCTTGACCTGCTCGGCGTCCAGGCGGGCGATGGGCAGGATCTTCGAGGAGTGGACGATCGCCGAGTCGAGTCCGGCCTTGACGCACTCGTCGAGGAAGACCGAGTTGAGCACCATGCGGGGCGCGGGGTCGAGGCCGAAGGAGATGTTGGACAGGCCCAGGGTGGTCTGCACCAGGGGGTGGCGGAGCTTGAGCTCGCGGATCGCCCCGATGGTGGCGATGCCGTCCCTGCGGGACTCCTCCTGGCCGGTGGCCAGGGTGAAGGTCAGGCAGTCGATGATGATGTCCGACTCCTGGATGCCCCAGTTGCCGGTGAGGTCCCCGATCAGCCGCTCGGCGATGGAGACCTTGTGCTCGATGCTGCGGGCCTGGCCCTCCTCATCGATGGTGAGGGCGATCAGCGCCGCGCCGTGCTCGGCGGCCAGGGCGGTGGTCAGCGCGAAGCGCGACCCGGGGCCGTCGCCGTCCTCGTAGTTGACCGAGTTGATGACGGCACGGCCGCCCAGCTTCTCCAGACCGGCCCGCAGGACGGGCACCTCGGTGGAGTCCAGGACGATCGGCAGGGTGGAGGCGGTGGCGAAGCGTCCGGCGATCTCGGCCATGTCGGCGGCGCCGTCGCGGCCCACATAGTCGACGCACAGGTCGAGCAGGTGCGCGCCCTCGCGGATCTGGTCGCGGGCCATCTCGACGCAGTCGTCCCAGCGCGCTTCGAGCATGGCGTCGCGGAACTTCCTCGACCCGTTGGCGTTCGTGCGCTCACCGATGGAGAGGTACGCGGTGTCCTGCCGGAACGGGACCGCCTGGTAGAGCGACGACGCGGACGGCTCGGGCTTGGGCTTGCGGGGGGTGATCGCGCGGCCCCGGACACGCTCCACGATGGCCTTCAGGTGCGCCGGTGTCGTGCCGCAACAGCCACCCACCAGGGACAGGCCGTAGTCGCGGGTGAACGAGTCGTGCGCGTCGGCCAGCTCGTCGGCGCCCAGCGGGTAGTACGCGCCGTCCTTGGTCAGGACCGGCAGCCCCGCGTTGGGCATCGCGGAGATGCCGATCCTGGCGTGCTTGGCCAGGTGGCGCAGGTGCTCGCTCATCTCGGCAGGACCGGTGGCGCAGTTCAGGCCGATGAGGTCGATGCCGAGCGGCTCCAGGGCGGTCAGTGCCGCGCCGATCTCGGAGCCGAGCAGCATCGTGCCGGTGGTCTCGACCGTCACCTGGACGATGACCGGGAGGTCCGTGCCGGCTTCGGCGTTGGCCCGCTGCGCGCCGATGACCGAGGCCTTCGTCTGGAGCAGGTCCTGGCTGGTCTCGATGAGCAGCGCGTGCGCGCCGCCGGCGATGAGGCCCGCGGCGTTGATCTGGTACGCGTCCCGGAGCGTCGCGAATGGGACATGGCCGAGGCTCGGCAGTTTGGTGCCGGGGCCGATGGAGCCGAGCACCCAGCGGGGCTGGTCCTCGGTGCTGTACTCGTCGGCGACTTCGCGGGCCAGGCGCGCGCCGGCCTCGGAGAGCTCGAAGATGCGGTCCGAGATGTCGTACTCGCCGAGGTTGGCGAAGTTCGCGCCGAACGTGTTGGTCTCGACGCAGTCGACACCGACGCCGAAGTACTCCCGGTGCACGTTCTGGACCATCTCCGGGCGGGAGACGTTGAGGATCTCGTTGCAGCCCTCGTACCCCTGGAAGTCGTCCAGGGTGGGGTCCTGCGCCTGGAGCATCGTGCCCATCGCGCCGTCGGCGACGACGACTCGGGTGGCGAGGGCTGCACGGAGCTGGCTTACGGTTGCCGGTGACACGATGTTCATCTCCCAGGATGCGACGGCTGTCGGCTTGGCGCGGGGAGGACTCGTGACCCCCGGCCCGACGGCCAGCGTATCGGGCGGGTCCACCAGGATTTCAGATCGTCCCCTCAGATGGCCTAGTGACGTTGGTCCCCCAACTGCCGCCGGGCCGGTCCCGCCCGGCTTGGTCCTTCCGGCTCCCCGCCGGTCCCGCCGCACTGCGGGAAAGCGTGAAAGTCTTAAGCTGTCCCCGCGCCGACGATCGTCGGCGCGACTGAATGAACGTGCTGTTTCCGGCTAGGAGGCCATGGGTGATCGAGCTCGACGACATGCCCGAGCTGATCGACCCGGTCATGGTGGCCGCGTTCGAGGGTTGGAACGACGCAGGTGAAGCCGCTTCCGCCGCGCTCACCCACCTGGACAAGGTGTGGGGCGGGGAGGTCTTCGCGGCGCTGGACGCCGAGGACTTCTACGACTTCCAGGTGAACCGTCCGGTCATGTGGATGGACGGCGACACCCGCAAGATCACCTGGCCGACCACCCGACTCTCCGTCGTGCACCTCACCGAACCCCGCAGGGACATCGTCCTGGTGCACGGGATCGAGCCGAACCTGAAGTGGCGCACGTTCTGCAACGAGCTCCTCGGTTTCGCCCACGAACTGGGTGTGGAAACGGTTGTCACGCTGGGTGCGCTGCTCGGCGACGCCCCGCACACCCGGCCGACCCCCGTGAGCGGGACCACGGCCGACCCGGTCGTCGCGCAGAGCACCGGCGTCGAGCAGTCGAGGTACGAGGGCCCGACCGGCATCGTCGGGGTGTTCCAGGAGGCGTGCGCGCACGCGGGCCTGCCGGCGCTGACGTTCTGGGCGGCGGTGCCGCACTACGTGCACCAGGCCCCCTCCCCCAAGGCGACGCTCGCGCTCCTGCGCAAGCTGGAGGACTTCCTCGACGTGCCGATCCCGCTCGGCGACCTCACGGAGGACGCCCGCGCGTGGCAGCACGGCGTGGACCGGCTCGCGGAGGAGGACGGTGAGATCGCGGAGTACGTCTCGGAGCTGGAGCAGGCCACAGACGCCGCGGAACTGCCGGAGGCCTCCGGCGAGGAGATCGCCCGGGAGTTCGAGAAGTACCTGAAGCGGATGGGCGAAGGCAAGTAGTCCGCGCGGCCTCCGGTTCCGGACCAACCAGACAGACCGGAGAGATGTGGTGGTCATTCCGCACGGATGACCACCACATCTCTCCGGTCTGTTCAGTTGGCCGTCGTGGTGGACACCGTGGTGGACGCTGCGCTGGCCGCTGAAGTGGCCGCGATGCGGTCGAGGACGTCCCCGTAGACGTGGCGGCGGTCGGGGCGCGCGCGGCCGTGCGCGTGGCGCAGGGCGGGGACGGCGTGGTCGCCGAGCAGTTCCAGGCCGTCGGCGGCGGCTTTCTGTACGGTCGCGTGCGGGTGGGTGAGCAGACTGACGATCGCCGGGACCGCTCCGGCCCATTCGCCGTGGGTCAGGGTTCTGATTGCTGAGCGGACCACGTCGGGACGCGGGTCGTCGAGCAGGATCTCCGTGTGCCGCAGATACGCCGGGCGGTCCAGGATTCTCCGGGACGTACGGTGTGCGAGCAGGCGGACGCGTGGTTCCGGGTGGGTGAGGAGACCGGTCAGCAGGGCCTCCGGTTCCGCTCCTGGGGTGGTGAGCCGGGACAGTGCCTCGCGTATCCGCGCGAAGTCGCCGGTGCGGACCTGCTCCAGGAGGTCACCGGGGGTCGGTGGTTCCGCGGGCTCCGGTGGGGTCCGCCCGCGGAGCTCCGCCAGGGCGGCGGCGTCCCCGGCTGCGGCCCCGGGGCCCCGGAACGGGCCGTCGGTCAGGGTGAACCCGGCTTCGGCGCCGAGTTGCTCCACGGCGCGTTCGAGGAGTGGGGTGCGCAGCACGCTCCGGCCGGACAGCAGTTCGGCAAAGCCCCACTGCCCGGCTTCGAAGTAAGCGGTCAGGGCGTTGGCCAGGACGTCCGGGTGTACGGCGGCCAGGGCGCTCCGGGCCTGGGCGTGGATGCCCGGTCCGCCGTGCTGCCAGCGGTCGAGAAGCAGCGGGATGAGGCCGTCGGTGCCCGGACACCGGGCGGGGATGGCGTGGGACAGTCCGGCGATGAGCCGCACGACCCGGTCCCGGGCGTCGGCGCCGAGTGCCGCGAGTTCGCCCGGTGCGAAGTATTGCAGGGTGTCGTCCGCCTCCTCGAAGAGCCGGATCCGCCCGGCCACGTACGCGCGGAGCAGCGCGACGCGGGCCTCCGCGTCGGTCCGCCGGCCTTCGAACTCCCTGACGGTGGACTCCCGTTCGTCCGGATCCGGCGAGTCCAGCAGGCCGAGGAGGCGTTGCCGGCGCGCCGTCGTCCCGGGTTCGGGTCCGTCCGGGTCCCTGCGGGCGGCCGCCGACCCGGCCTCCTCGGCGATGGTCCACGGCGGCGCGCCGACCGGCTGGAGTTCCTCCATCGCGTTGAGGAGTGCGGGCCGGGCTCCGTCCGGGGTCCGGGGGAACTCTTCGATCAGCTGGTCGAGGCGGGATCTGGACGGCAGGAGGACTTGCGTCCGGGACGGCTGGCCGAACGCCTCGCGTAGCACTCCCTCTTCGGCTCGCCAGGGGTCCGGTCCACGGCGGGCCGCGGCCAGGGCGTCGTCGAGGTCGGCGCGGGTCAGTTGCGCGCCGAGGCGGCGGAGCAGGCCGATCACCGGCCGGCCGGCGGGCGCCGCGCGGAGGTCGGCGGCGAGTGCTGACGCTTGGTCAGCGGACAGGCGGGGCGCGAGGTCGTTGAGGATTCCGTACACCACGTCCCCTGAACGGCCGGACGGAGTCTCCGGGTCCGTGGAGCGGAGCCCCGCGGCGAGTTCCGGTGCGGCGTGGAGAAGGGCGGCCTGCTCGTCGGCTGTCCACGGCTGCGGGCACAGGCGCGGCAACAGCCTGAGGACCGCTTCCCGCTCCCCCGCTTCGGCCATGCCCGGAATGTTGTGCCCACAGGCTTCTCCACAGCGTTCCGAGCATGTTTTACGGGCCACTGCCAGGGCCAGCCAGTCCGCGAGACGGGGGCGGAGGCGGGCGAGGTGACGGGCGGTCAGGTCGGCGTGGTGGTCTGTGGCGATCCGGATGGCGAGGGTGGGGTTCCAACTCTGGGTGACGAGCTGGGTGACAGCCGGATCCGCGGAGGTCTCCCGTACGCGATCTTCTTTCGGCTCCGGGCCGAGAGCCCGCAGGAGAAGGGCACGGGTCCGGTCGTCGTCAGCGTGTCCGGCGGCGGACCCTACGGTCGCGGCGAACGCCTTGGTGAGGATCGCCCGCAACGCCTCGGTGAGGGCCGCGCGGAAGCCGGGGTTGTCGTGGCGGCCCAGCCAGGTCAGCAGGGCGGGGACCTCGGCCGGGGTGCCGGCTCCGGCGAGTGCCGACGCGGCGGCCTTCTTGATGTTCATGTTGGGGTTGTCGAGGCAGGCGGCGATCGCCGGAGCCGCCGATTCTGCCTGCCCGAGGGCGGCGAGGGCCTGGCGTACGGTCTGGACGTCGTCCGCGGCGGCGAGCGGTGTGAGGCTCGCGGCCAGGGCCCGGACTCCGGCGGGGTCGCGGGCGATCAGCGCGATGACGTGTTTGCGCACGTGCGGATCGCGGTGGCGCAGGAGGCGGTGCACGCGGGCCCGGGTGTGCTCGTACGGGGTTTCGAGGAGCAGCTTCAGCAAGACGGCCTGTTCGGCGTCGCTGAGGCCGGGCCGGTCGAGGAGGTCCAGGGTGATGTCCGCGAGCAGGGCGTTGCCGGGGTCTCCGGTGTCGAGCAGGCAGGCCGGGCGGATGTGCTTGCGGGCATGGAGGCGGCGGCCGAGTTTCCTTACGGCGTCGGCGACTTCAGCGGGGACGGCCGGTTCGGAGCCGGTGAGCCGGTGGCTGCGGCGCAGGTCACGGCCGGAGCCGAAGTGCTGGTAGGGGTCGTCGTTCGGGATGGGCCGCTTCTCAGCAGTCACCGCGTCGGTCGCGATCCGCAGGAGCAGGTCCGCGATGAGCGGGATGGTTGACGCCGAGCCGTGGGCGGCGAGTGCGCGGAGCGCGTCAGCGGGTTCTGCCGAGTCCAAGTGGGAGCTGAGCAGCGCCAGTTCGCACGGGGCGGGTGCGCCGAGGTCGGCGGCGATGCCGGCGGGCAGGTCGTGCGGGTCGAGTCGGGCGAGGAGTTCCGTGTGGTCTTCGGTGAGCTGCCACAGGAGTTCAAGCGCCTGATGCCGGAACGGGCGCAGATATGCGGGCAGTTCACCCAGGAGCGCACCGTGCAGGAAGTCGGCCGTACGCGGTCCGCCGATGTGGCGCAGCGTGTGCAGAGCGGCCCGCGGTGCCCGCGGCAGCAGGGCGAGGACCGCGTCCTCGGCAGGTCCGTAGCCGAGGCGGGCGATTGTGGTGAGGAAGGGCTCCGGACGGACCGCGTGCGGCAGCAGTGCGGTGACCGTCGCGCCGATGGGCAGGTCCCCCACGCCCTGGCCGGCCAGCGCGGTCAGGAGTCCGGTGCGGAGCGGCCACGTCAGGTCGTCGTACGGGATCCCCTCGGTGATCGCGCTCAGGGCCTCGTGGCGGCACGTGTAGAGGATCGTCGCGACGTCGTCGAGGGCGACGGGCGCCTGGGTGAACACGACGTCGAGGACCGTCGCGGGGGCGGTGACGAAGTGGCCGCGTCGGTGCAGTCGTACAAGGCAGGTGATCAGGGATTCGCCGAACAGCAGCGGGTCTTCTGTCGCGGTGGCGATGAGCGCGGGGATGTCCGCACGTGTCGTCAGGTCGCCGAGGAGTTCCAATGCTTCACAGCGCAGGTGTGGGTGCGCGTCACTTTCGAGGACTTCGCGCAGGAGTCCGGCGTGGCCGTGCCGGGCCGCGGCGCGGAGGCCGACTCCGGATCCGAGGTGCGGGCGGAGGTCTGCCGCCGGGACGGGCTGGAGCGCCGCCCAGGGTTCGGCGAGTTCGCGGAGGACGTCGGGGGCGGGGTGGACGTCGAGCATCCGGCGGAGTCGCGCCAGGGCGGGTGCGGGCGTCAGGCGCCCGCTGTGGAGCGCTTCTTTCAGTAGGCGCAGTGCCTCGGCCTGGAGGACCGGGTCGGGGCTCCCGGACAGTTCCGCGAGCAGATCCGTACCCGATTCGCCGTCGACACTGCGGACGGCCTGGTAGAGCCACTCGCCGGCGGGTCCGGCCCGGAGGGTTCCCGCGGGGTTGTCGAGTAGTTCTGTGCGTAGTGCTTTGAGCCGCCGCGCAGGGCAGGGTTCTCCGGCCGGGGGTCCGGGGGCCGTCCCCCGGGTCCGGGAAGGTTTAGGGTGCACGTTTTTTTGCGACCTCCGCGAAGCGCGCGAGTTCCCGTACCGGGTCGGGCCCGAGGGGTTGGTAGACGACCTCGGTCACGCCGTTGGCCGCCATCGCGTCCAGTTTGCGGCCCACCTCGTCGGGTGTGCCGGTCAGTGTCAGCTTGGTTACCAGGTCGCGGGACTGCGGCCAGATCAGCCGGTCGTGCCGGTTGAGGCCGATGAGGTGGCCGTTGTGGACGGACAGGTGGCGGGCGTCGGCGGGGGTGAGCTCGACCGATTCGCGCCACGCCCTGCCGCCGGGGAAGCCGTCGACGCCGGCGCCGGACTTGTCGTAGACGGCGTGGTAGATCATCGCCACGGCCGGTCCGGCGGCTTCGCGGACGCGGTCGGACGTGTGGTCCTCACCCTCGTCCAGGACCGTGCCGAACTGCAGGGTCGCCCGCCACGGGATCTTGTCGGCCTGGCTGACGGAGCCGACGGTGATGACGCCGTCGCCGTACTGCTCGGCCACCGCCAGGCCCTTGGGGCCCTCGGCGCCGATGAGGATCGGCACGTCGGTGAGCGGCCTGGGGGCTGCGTAGGAAGCGGGTTGGAGCATCCGTACTGCCTTCCCCTCCCACAGGATCTCCTTGCCGTGCAGGAGGTCGCGCAGGGCGCGGACGTAGACGGCGACGTCCGTCCAGGGCATGGGTTTCTGACCCAGCATCATGCGGCCGGTGAACCCGGCGCCGAGTGCGACCGCGACGCGTCCGGGCGCCAGCGCCGACAGGTGTGCAATGGCGGCGGCGTTGGTCATCGGGTGGCGCAGCGACGGGACGAGCACCGCGGTGCCCAGGCCGATGCCGCGGGTCTTCTCGGCGGCCAGGGCGAGGGTCATCCATACGTCCCCGTACAGCACGGGCGAGTCGAAGCACCACGCACGGCGGTAGCCGAGGCGTTCGGCCTCGGCGATGAGGGACGGGGCTTCGATGGACGGCGGGAATGCGCAGGAGATCTCCACGGGCGAAGATTAGTCAGCGCAGGGGCTGGTGGGAACGGGTTTTGGTACGTGCGTTCCACGGGGGTCCGGAGGATACCCCCGGGTATACACAGCGAGTGATGTGACACCGGACACGAACCGGTTACCACGGCTTGAAGTGAAGACTTTCCGGCGTCACTCCGGGCTACTTTCTGATCCACCGTCAGCGAGATGTCCCCTCCGACCCAGGGAGCGCACGTGTCGAATCCAGTCGCCGAAACCGACCTTCTGATCATCGGCGCCGGTCCCACCGGCCTGTACGCGGCGTACTACGCCGGATTCCGGGGGCTGCGCGTCGCGGTCCTGGACTCGCTGACGGAGGTGGGCGGGCAGATCACGGCGATGTACCCGGAAAAGATGATCTACGACGTGGCCGGGTTCCCCGCGGTCAAGGGCCAGACGCTGGTGGACGACCTGGCGGCGCAGGCCGCGCCGTTCACGCCGGAGTACCTGCTCGGGCACCGCGCCGAGGGGTTGGAGCACAGCGACGACGGGGTGACCGTCACCTGTCATTCGGGTCTGGTCGTGCGGGCGAAGGTCGTGCTGATCAGCGGGGGCATCGGCACCTTCAGCCCGCGTCCGCTGCCGGCCGCGGATGTGTTCACGGGCCGGGGCGTACGGTATTTCGTCCCGCGCCTGGACGAACTCGCCGGCCTGGACGTCCTCATCATCGGCGGCGGCGACTCGGCCTTCGACTGGGCGCAGTCCCTGGAGCCGCTGGCCAGGTCCATCACGCTCGTGCACCGGCGGGACAAGTTCCGGGCGCACCAGCACACCGTGGACAAGGTCCTCGCTTCCCGTACGACGGTCATCACGTCAGCCGAGGTCACCAAACTGCACGGGGTGGAAGCGGTCGAAGCGGCGGACATCACGGCCAAGGACGGCGGAGCGGTCCGTACGGTCGACTGTCAGGCTGTCGTGGCCGCGCTGGGATTCGTCGCGGACCTCGGGCCGATGAGCCACTGGGGGCTTGAGCAACGCAAACGCCACATCCTGGTGGACTCGGCGATGCGGACGAACCTGACGCGGGTTTTCGCCGCCGGGGACATCGCGGACTACGACGGCAAGGTGAAGCTGATCGCGACCGGCTTCGGCGAGGCGGCCACCGCGGTGAACAACGCGATGACGGTGATTGATCCGTCGGCGCATGTTTTCCCGGGGCACTCGTCGGATGTGGGGTGAGGGGTGGGGGTGAGTGGTGGGGGTGTGGTGAGGAATGTCGGGTGAGGGGTGTGGTGAGGAATGTCGGGTGAGGGGTGTGGTGAGGAATGTCGGGTGAGGGGTGTGGTGAGGAATGTCGGGTGAGTGGTGGGATGCGGGCCAGCACCGCGTCGTCCGCCTGGCCGAAGCCGTAGGCGATCGTGTTGGGGCGGCACTTCCAACCACTGTCGAGCAGGTAGTGCAGACCCGCCTCCCACTCTCCGGGATCCGTCGGGATGCCGTCGGTGAGCACGGACACCACGGGGCGCAGGACCTGGATCCCCGCTGACTGGAGGGCCGGTACGTCCCGGTCTATCTGCTCCCGCAACAGGGTGAACACCGGGCCGAAGTTGGTCAGTCCCTGGCATTCGAGCTGTGGGAGGTCCGACACCTCTTCGATGTCCGCCATCGTGCTGACCACGTGGGGCAGGGTGTTGAACGAAATGATGGACAGGTGGATGAACTCCCGCAGCACCGGGCTGGTGTAGAGCGTGTCGTAGATGTCCATGAGGGTGTCGTTCAGCAGCTCCTGGAACGGGATCATGGAGCCGGACGTGTCGAGCACCAGGTAGGTGGGCAGGCCTTTGATCTTGGTCTTCGCGGTGAAGGGCTGGCTGTACGTCATCGTCGGCTTCTTCCGTGTGGGTGGGCCGGGGGCTGTCAGCTGTGGACCGTGGGCTGTGGGCTGTGGGCTGTGGCCGTCGGACTCCGTGGACTGCCCGGGGGACGACGGTCAGCGGACACCCAGGATGACCGTGATGACCGTGATGACCGTGATGACGAGGATCACCGCGCCCCAGATCCAGTCCTTCCCGTTCTGGTCCGGGACCCGGTAGCCGTTGCCTGGCGGCAGCGGGGCGACGGGCGTGGGCGGGGCGCCCGCCTGGGGCGCGTTCCGGGCCGGAGTCCTGGGGGACACGGGCTGCGGACGCGGCCCGGGCACGGGCCGGCGGGGTGCCGTGTTCTGCCGTGGTCCGGCCGCGGGCTGCTGGGGTGCCGGGTGCGACCTCGGCTTCGGTATCGGCCGACGGGTCCCGGGCCGTGACCGGCCCCCGCCGACGGGGACCACCCCGATGACGTTGTGTCCACCGGTGTCCGCCGGCGCGGTCCCCGACACGTCCCCGGTCAGCGCGTTGAACAGATCCGACGGGGGCGGCCGGTCCTCGGGTCGTGCGGCCCGCAAGGTGGACAGGAGTTGCCGCCCGAAGCTGCCGTCCCTGGGCTCAGGAACGAGGCTCGCGTGCGCCGACAGGGGGTGGCCGCGTACGCCGGTCAGACACCGTACGACCAGCACGGCGATCTTGAATCTGTCGCTGTAGTGGTCCAACGGCCTTGTGGAGTCCGGGTACAACGGGTCTTCCCACTGCGGGGACTGGATCCAGTCGCGGCTGCCGACCCCGCAGCTGTCCATGTCGATGATGAACACTTCGCCGGTGGACTGGTCCCAGAAGGCGTTGTTGTACGACCAGTCGCCGTAGACGACATCGAACCCCTGGAACAGCGCTCCGATGGTGAGCAGTGACAGCATCGCGTTGGGACGGACCGTCATGTCCGGGACCGTCAGGCGGACCCTGGCGTACGCCTCCGGCTTCTCCACCAGCCAGTCCAAGCGCAGCGGCTGCCGTTTGGTGGTCCCCCTGCCCGGCTGGTAGAGAGCCGAGTAGAAACGTTCCGGGGCCTTGGCCATGACCACGCCCACGGTCTGCTGCCGCCCGTTGACGATGCGGGACACCGGCCAGGCCGTCGCCCTGTCCAGCGTGTCGAGCCAGAGCCCCAGCCCGATGACGACCGGCAACCCGATCAACCGGGCCAGAGTCGCGTCCCGCTCCGGAGGCAGCGGCGCTCTGAAAGATCTTGGCGATCCAGCCGACGTGTCCCGCGATCTCGTACACCTTGACGGACTCGCCGCCCCCGACGCCGGCCTCCGGCCCCTCCGGGACAGCGGACTCGGGGATCACGTACGGGAACGGACTTTCCGACCACGTCCTCATTCCGCCCCCTTCCGGCTGCCGCACCACGCAGCGACAGCCGTCTGGTCGTCGATGAGCTGCTTCTGCTCGAATCCGACGTCCAGGAGGAACGCGGCCAGCGGAACCGGTACTTCCCAGCGCGCGGCGAACCACCCGGGGGCCGCCGCCACCGAGTCGAAGGCGTCGGACACACCGTCGGAGACCAGCAGGAGCAGATCCCCCGCTGTCAGGGAGACCAGACGCTGTTCGAAGCTCCCGGGGGTGAAAGGCAGATAGGTGTCAAGTCCGCTCTGGTCCTGCCCGCCCTTCCCCTCACCGGTGAGCCGACTCCACTGCCCGTCCCGGAGCCGCCAGGCGCTGGCGTCGCCCACCGAGGCGACCCACGCGTCATAGAGCCCGGCGGGGCCCGGTTCGACCGCCACAGCCGCCGCGACAGCGACTGCGCGGACGTCGTCCGGCGGCCGGTGGCGCTTCTTCGCGAGCTGGAACATCTGCCCGGACGCATCCGTGAAGTGCTTCCCCCCCGTCGAGGCGCTCCAGGGGCTCGCCGCCGTCGATCTCGTCGCGCAAGGTCGTCACCATCGACGTCACGGCAATTCCGGCGCCGATCTCGGCGTGCGCGCTGTCCGACATGCCGTCAGCCACGGCCGCCACCAAAAACCGGTTGCCGCGGGTGCGGCCGAGCCGGAACGCTTCCTGCCTGGCGACGCCGACGCTGCGGTGTCCGACGCCGACGACCGATGCGGCGCGTACTTCCAGGGAGCCGATCCGGGCCTGGTCCGCGGCTACGCCAGGCGCGGAGGGGTGTGCCGGGAGCAGCCACGCCTCGCGGGAGGCCGGGTTGCCGGTTTCCAGGACTGCGAACAGGCCGTCGGTGGAGCGCGGGTCGGGCTTGGGGTCGGGGTCGGGCTTGGGGTCGGGGTCGGGCTTGGGGTCGGGGTCGGGCTTGGGGTCGGGGTCGGGGGATGCGGTCGACTTCGGGAGGGGCGCATCCGCCCGGATTCCAGGAGTAGTCCCCGGTCGCGCTGGGGGAAGAACGACCGCCCCGCCTGCGCCTCCGCCCCGCTTCCACCAGACACCGTCCGCTCCCCCCGGAGACCTTGCGGTCCGGCGCTGCGGGCCAGCAATCCGCACCCGACCGGACCATTCGACGACCGGCCGCCGCCGTGCGCATGAGCATGTCACCCGGACACCGGACGTGAGGCATATGACGCATACTCATCCGGCTTTTCATGTCTCCATAGTGCTAACGAAGCACTCACGGCCAGGCATTCTGCCGTATATCAACTCGGTGGATTCACGGACAGGGGAACGGAATTACTACGCCGAACACCGGAACCACCCGGCCGTCCGAACTTCCGCCTGCACTTCCACCTGCACTTCCACCCACGGGGATGCGGCTGATACGGCCTGGAAAATCCACTCATCACTTTGCGACTGGACAGGCAAGGCCGACGCTAAAGCGTCCTTCGCCCTGGCCCTGGAATCCGCCGCCCTCGGCGGCGTGGTCACTGTCGCCAGCGGCAGGAACCTTCCTGGACAAGGCGGATCCACCGTACTCTCCGCACTGTTCTGGAGCGGCCTGACCCTCCTCATCGCTGTGGTCCTCCTCGCCGGAGCCGCAGTATTACCACGACTGTCCGGAAAGCTGCAGAAGAAAGACGGTTCAGGAGGATTCATCTACTTCGGGCATATCCGAAGCCTTTCGCCCACTGAACTCACGGCGGCAGTCCATACCAGAGACCATCTCCCGACGCTATGCCATCAGCTGATCGCGATGTCGAAGATCCTGTGGATCAAGCACCGTCTGGTCCAGGCATCACTGCTGGCTGCGTTCACAGCCGGAATACTTCTTTCCACTTATCTGCTGACGGCCTGACGGCGCAGCGCCGCTTGACCGCCGCGCAGGGACTTCCCGGCCCCTCGTCGTTACTCGTCGGCTGCGGGCTGAGGCTGTCCGGGTTGCGGGGCCGCACCCTCGGCCGGGGCGGCTGCCGCTGAAGTCACTGCGGCCGGAGGCGTCAGGGTCGGGCGCACCAGAGCTGGAGGCACCGGAGTCGGGTCTGGTTTCACCGGGCGCGCAGAGGTGGCCTGTGCCGGGACGAACGGCCTAACACTGGCCGGTTCCTGGGTCATCGCAAGGAACCGGTGGGCCGCTGCTGACAGGAGGCCCGTCACGGCGAGCACTACGGCGGTCGCGGTCAGCGCGCCGGTGAGGCCGGGGAGCGTGCCGTGGGCTCGCCAGCCCGACCGGTCCGGGAGTACGGCGTACAGCCACGCGGCGACGAACACGGCCCCTGCCGTGCCGAGCAGCGCGCGGTCCACCCACGTACGCCGGTAGTCCGTGACGGTGAGTCCGGCGAGCAGGGAGCCGAAGGCGGCGAGCAGTCCGGTGAGCCCTGCTCCGAGCACGGCCAGGTCTCCCCCGTCGTCGCTCAGCGGCACGGCGGTCAGCAGCCCGGTGAGGGTGAGGACGGCCGCGCAGACAGGTCTGGCCGGCAGCGTGTGGACGGACAGCCGGTTGACGGTCAGCAGGACCGCCAGGAGCGGGAGCGGCGCGACCAGCGCGACGACCCGGCCCGGATGGGAGTCACCGTACTTCCAGGCCCAGAGGTCCAGGACCGGCCACGCGGCGCACAGGGTCAGCAGGACCACCCCGGTGAGGGCGCACAGCCGTAGCAGGGTGTCGCGCGTACTCATGATTCCCCATCCCCCGTGAGTAGGGCCGGTCACGAGGCCGCGGAAGGTCCGACCGGATCAGGGACCGGGTCGGGCAGCGGCGTCTTTCGGGCCGGTCGCAGCGTACGGCCACGTTCCGGACAGCGGTAGGGATCCATGCGCCGTCAGAGTGGTTTTGTGCCCGGACGGGTGACGATCGGTCAGCCGGAAATCCGGCAGACGGGTGAAGGTCCAGGGCCGTAGCGTCCCTTGGGCCAGATCGAAACACCAGTCGGGGCTTCAGCCCAGGATCCAGTCGAGGCTTCCAGGAAAGGAAAGTTCATGACCCGGCACGTGCGCGTCTTCGAACCGCTGCCAGGACCGTCGCGGGGCTCCGGGGAGCTGTCCACCGCGCGGGGCGGCCTGCCGCTGGAGTCCGTCTCCGTCCGCACCCGGATCACCGGCCTGACCTCCCGTACCGTCCTCACCCAGGTCTTCCGCAACGGCTTCGCCGAGCCGGTCGAGGCGACGTACGTCTTCCCGTTGCCCGACCGAGCGGCGGTGACCCGGATGCGCATGGAGGCCGACGGCCGGGTCGTGGACGGGGTCCTGCAGGAGTTGGAGCGGGCCCGGGAGACCTATGGGCAGGCCGTACGGGAGGGCAGGCGCGCGTCGCTCGCCACGGAGGAGTCCGCCGGGGTGTTCAGCCTGCTCGTCGGCAACATCCTGCCGGGTGAGCGGGTGACAGTGACGCTGGAGATGTGCGGCCCTGTGCCGTACGAGGACGGAGCAGCGGAGTACCGCTTCCCGCTGGTGGTCGCGCCACGTTACGTGTCCGGGGGCGGTTCGGTGGTGCCGGGACCGGTGCTGCCGCCGGGACTCCCCGACCCGGTTCGGTTGTCGGCGGAGGTCTCCGTCGACCCTGGCGGGCTGCCGCTGCTGGATGTCTCCTCGTCAATGCCCGCGGAGCGTTTCGACGAGGGAGGACTCGTACGTGTCCGTCTCGGTCCGGGCGCGCGGGCGGACCGGGACTTCGTGCTGCGGCTGCGACTGGGGTCGGTTGACACGGTGACGAGTTCGGGCATCGCCTCGCCGGAGGGTGTGGTGTCGGTGACCGTCGTGCCGCCGACGGATGTGCTGCCACCGCGTCCGCGTGACGTGGTGCTCGTCCTCGACCGCTCAGGCAGCATGTCCGGCTGGAAGATGACCTCCGCGCGGCGCGCGGCCGAACGGATAGTCGAGTCGCTGACGGCCCGGGACCGCTTCGCGGTGCTCCTGTTCGACCATGATGTCGAGCGGCCGCCGGGTCTGGGCGACGGACTGGTGCACGCCACGGACCACGCGCGTTCGGTTGCTGCCGGGTTCCTGGCGTCCGCGCAGGCGCGGGGAGGGACGGAGATCGGCGTGCCGTTGCGTACGGCTCTCGGGTTGCTCTCGGGCGCGGCGGCGGAGCGGGACCCTGTGGTCATCGTGGTGACTGACGGTCAGGTGTACGGGGAGGACGAAGTGCTGCGCGCGGTCGTCCCGTTGCTGGGTGGTACGCGGCTGCACACGCTGGGTGTGGACCTCGCGCCGAACGAAGCGTTCCTGCGCAGGCTGGCGGCGCTGGGACGCGGGCACTGCGCGATCGTCGGCTCACAGGAGCGGCTGGAGGAGGCGATGGAGGGATTGAACCGGCGTTTCGGTTCACCCGTACTGACGTCTTTGTCGTTGACTTTCGACAGGCTCGAAGAGGGCAGTCTGGCACCGTCCCGGCTCCCTGACGTGTTTCCCGGGGTTCCGGTGACCGTCAGCGGGCGGTTCAGCGGGGTTCCGGACGAGGTCGCGTACGTGAACGGCCTGCGCGCGGACGGGACACCGTGGGCGGTGGAGGTGCCGGTTGTCCAGGTTGAGGGTTCCGCTGTCGCCGCGGGGTGGGCGCGGGCACGGATCAGGGACTTGGAGGACCGCCTGGCGGCGACTCCCTCCGGCTCGTTGAAGGAGGAGATCGTTGCGGTCTCGCTGCGCCACGGGGTGCTGAGCCGGTTCACCGCGTTCGTGGCGGTGGACCAGCGGGTCGTGGCGGACGGGGAGGTGCTTGAGGTCGTGCAGCCGGTGGAGCCGGTCGCGGGGTGGGAGATGCCCGGCACCGGGGCTCCTGACGGTGCGGTGCGGGTCCGGATGTCCGGGCCTCGCCCGGTCGGGCGTCCCGGTGGTTCCCGGGGCGCGCCGGCGCAACCCGCCAGCGCCACCATGGACTGGATGGAGATGGAGCAGATGCGGGCGTTCACTCCGCCTGGGCCGGGGCCCGTTCCGTCGCCACTCGGGGCTGCTTATGCGGTGCCGCCGCGCCCTGGGGACTTGGACTCCGGTCTTGGTCTGACCGGTCCGACCGGCGAGGTCGGCGCGGTCGGCGCGGTCGGCGCGGTCGGCGCGGTCGGCGCGGTCGGCGCGGTCGGCGCGGTCGGCGCGGTCGGCGCGGTCGGCGCGGTCGGCGCGGTCCGGCGGCAGGCGTATGAGGAGTTGGTGTTGCTCTGCCTGGTCGCCGGCGGGTCTGTGGCTGAGGTTTCCGACTGGCTGGTCGCTCTGGCGGACCGGATCGGTTCCGCTGCGGATGAGTTGCTCCAGGAGTTGGCGGTCCAGATCCGCGGGGCCGACCTGAAGTCGACGCCGGAGGTGACGGCGCTGCTACAGCTGGTGGTTGAAACGCTGGAAATTGTCGTGTACGGAGCGGACGGGGCGACCGGCCGGTGCGGCCCCGAGCGGGGATCGCCCCCGTCGGCCTACCCGCCGGGCGAGCGTCGCCGGAGGCCCCGTCGACGTCCGTGACCTGCGTACGGCCCGGTTCCAGAGGTTCCGCTGTGCGTTCGGGAAGCTCTGGGGCCGACCCGCCGAAGGGCCGGATCAACCAGGTGGCGGAACCACCCCCGAGGTGCGGTATTGTTTTCCACGTCGGAAGAGGCCGCAAGGCAGTGGAAGACACCGGGACGTGGCGCAGCTTGGTAGCGCACTTGACTGGGGGTCAAGGGGTCGCAGGTTCAAATCCTGTCGTCCCGACGGTGTAAAAAGGCGCTGAATCTGGGTGAAAGTCCAGGTCAGCGCCTTTTTCTTGTCTAGACCACTGCGCGGCCGGGCGGGCCCGGAACCGGGTCTACGCACCAGTTATGGACCACCCGGCGTCCGAACCGGTGTCAGATAGGTACTCAGGGCCTCCCCCGCGCCGGTGATCGACCGGGCGTCCGGGTGCAGGTACCGCTGCGTCGTGGACAGCGAACCGTGCCCCGCGATCTTGCGCAGGACGTGTACCTGGATGCCCGCGTCGGCCATCCAGGTCAGCCCCGTGTGCCGCAGCCCGTGCCGCAGGAGGTAGGCGCTGCCGAGCGCGGTGACGACCTCGTCCCAGTGGGTCGCGTCCCGCAGCACCGCCGCGGTGCAGTCGGCGAACCGCACCACGTTGCCCCAGACTTGGGTGTTGCCGCTGGCGCGGGCGACCAGGGCGTCGGCCAGCGCTTCGAGCGCGTCCCAGTCCTTCAGAGCCAGTGCGCGCGGGTCGTCGAGCTCGTCCTCGGCCTGGCGGAACGGGTGCTGCCAGCCGGTGATCCGGGCCGGGTTGGCGTCGATCAATCCGTCGCGTACGGCCTGCTGCACCACCCTCACCAGTACGGCGATCGAGCACTTGGCCGAGGAACGGCCCACCACGTCGACGATCCGCCCGTAGACGGCGCGGTCCACCGCGCCGTGGGTGACGGCCTGGACCGGCAGGTGCCCCAGCCAGGGCGCCACCCGCAGCCGCCACCCGGCCAGGTAGGGCTCGGTGGTCTTGTTCTCCAGGCCGCGCAGCGCCATGTCCATCGCCGCGTCGCCGTACTGCGCCAGCGTCATCGTCGCCATCGACGGGTCCACACCCGCCCGGGCCAAAGCGTCCACCCGGTCGATCCACGCCTGGGCGGCCTCCCGGGTCACGGTGCTCTCCGAGACGGACCGGCGCCTGCGGCTCGCCGCGCCCGTCCACCGCACCCTGGCCCGGTAGGGCTTGGGCAGGCCGGCGAGGAACTCGATGTCCGAGGCCAGCGGTCCTCTTGCAGGACCACGAAAAACATAACGGGGTGTCTTCCGGGTGACCCGGGGTCTGCGGGAACGCTTCGGCGAGGACCGGGTGCGCGACTCGCTGCTGGCCGAGTCCACCATCGTCGGCCAGGCCGTCGGCATGGCGATGAGCGGGCTGGTGCCAATCTGCGAGATCCAGTTCGACGGGTTCACCTATCCCGCGGTGAACCAGCTGGTGACCCAGGCGGCCCGGATCGGCGGCCGGTGGAACGGGCAGGTCAGCCCGAGCCTGGTGGTGCGCATCCCGACCGACGGCGGAGTCCGGGGCGTCGAGCACCACAGCGAGTCCAACGAGGCGCTCTTCGCCCGCGTCCCGGGAATCTCGGTGGCGTGTCCCTCCACGGGCGAGGACGCCGACCAGATCCTGCGGTACGCGGTGACGCTCGGTTCGCCCGTGGTGGTGTACGAGCCGATCCGCCTGTACTGGCGGCGGAACACACCCGCCCGGGACCCCGGGCCGGCGCGGTCGCCGACGGCGGCCCGGATCGTGCGGCGTAGCACGGACCTGACGATCGCCACGTTCGGCGCGGTCACCCACGAAGTGCTGGAAGCGGCGCACGCGCTCAGTCCCGATGTCGACGTCGAGGTGGTCGACCTGCGCTGGGTGTCCCCGCTCGACATGGACACGGTGTTGGAGTCCGTCGCCCGCACCGGGCGGCTGCTGATCGTGCACGAGGGGTCGAAAGACGTCGGCATCGGTGCCGAAATCGCCGCGTCAGTGGCCGAGTTCGGCTTCGACGCGCTCCGGGGCCCGGTCCGCCGGCTGGCGCCCGACCGCCGCGCCTATCCCCCGGCGGACTTCGAGAAGGACTACCTGATCGGTGTGCGGGAGATCAAGGACGAGGTGCTGGTGATGACGAAGTGAGCGACTCCCCGGTGGACATGCGCGTTCCCAGCTTCGGGCACGGCCTCGGCGGGGCCCTGCTGATCGAGTGGGTCGCCGGTGTGGGCGACCGGGTCGGGCGGGGGGACGTCATCGCGGTCGTCGAGACCGACAAGGCCAGCACGGAGATCGTGGCGGAGCGCGGCGGACGGGTCGCGGCCCACTCCGCGACGGTCGGCACGATCCTCATGTCCGGTGATGTGCTGTACCAGTTGGCGGCCGCCTGGCCCTCCCACTCCCCGGGATCCGAAGAATCCAGTCACGTGAACGGAGAAGGAACATGAGCGACATCGAAAGCCGTATCGCGGACACCATGCTGGCCAAACTGCGCCAGCGCGACCCTTCGTTGGGCCCCGACGCCCTGACCCGGCCGGTCACCGACCTCGACCTCGACTCCCTCGACCTGGTCGAGCTGCACCAGCAGTTGGAGCGCGAGCTCCAGGTCAAGGGCGATTTGACGGAGACCGGGGGCTTCGCCTTCCTGGACGACTTCAGCACCTACTTCGTGAAGCTGGCGAGCCGGGGATGAGCGCGGGCATCGTCGACATCTCCACCGCGAAGCCAGGCCGGAGGATCGACAACGGTCACTTCGCGTCGATCGGTCTCACGGACGAGTGGATCCGGCGCCGCAGCGGCATCGCGGCCCGTTCCTGGCTGCCGCACGACACCCCGCTGGCGGAGGTGGCGGCGGAGGCCTGCGCGCCGATCGTGACCAGGATGGACGCCCCTTCCTCGATCGGCGCCCTGATCGTCGTCAGCACCTCGGTGCGCCAGCGCGTCCCGGGTATCGCGCAGAAGGTGGCGCGACTCGCCGGGCTGGAGCCCTCGGTGCTGGCCTTCGACATGAACGCGGCCTGTTGCGGCTTCGTCTACGGGCTGACCACCGGGCTCTCGCTCTGCGACGCCGGACAGGCGCGGTCGGTCCTGGTCTGCTCGGCGGAGGCCATGTCCCGGCTGGTGGACCGCTCGGACCGGCAGACGGCGCACCTCTTCGCCGACGGTCCCGCGTCGACCGTCCTGGTGGGCCACCAGGCGAACGGCCGCATCCTGGAACAGGTCCGCGGCTTCACCGCCCATCTCGGCGTGCCCTTCGTGAACCGGATCGAGAACTCCGGGAACACGTCGTCCGCCTCGATCCCGCTGGCGTTCGCCGAGGAGCTGGACGCCGGCGCCCTCCCCGCCTCGGGCCGGCTCGGGGCCGTGGCGAGGACGTGGTGGTCGTCGGCAACATGGGCGTGGTGCGCGTCCTCAAGGTGAACGCGGGGAGCCGGGACGTCCAGGTCCGCGAATACGACTTCGACCGGGTGCCGGAGCTGGCCGACGACTACGCGAACGGCAGGATCGGGTCGTACTTCCCGATGTACCGCGTCAACCCGCTCTGACCGGCTCCGGGCGCGTCAGCCACTGCGCGTGCACGACGTCCTGCGCCACCTGGTGACGACCCGGCGGACGGTCTGTTCACGGCTGATTCACCTTGGCGCCACAAAGCCCGGGATCATGCCTCCGACCAGCTGACCGACCAGGACGACGGGGCCAACGCAACCGTACGGGCGACGAACGGTTTTCGGCCAACCTCCCAATCTGCTACTGACACGTACCGGTTGTGCCTGGCACTGTTCGCACCGTCCCAGACATCACTGGGACCACTTGCGCCACAGCGCACAGTCAGTACTCATGCTCCCCCTGTTCTTCCGTTCTGCTGCAATGCCCGGTCGGCCCACCCCGCCGACCGGTACATCCTTCGCAGATGGAGTTCACGTGAGACTCACTTCCCCCCACCGGCGCAACCGCGCCGCGACAACCGGCGCGCTGCTCGCCGCCGCTCTGCTCGCCCTCGGCACCCAGGCCGGCACCGCGGGTGCCGTCCCCGACCCGGGTACCGGCACCAAGGCTGCCGCTCAGCCGAACCCGGGCGCTGTGCCCGCCAAGCTCACCCCCGCCCAGCGCGCCGGGCTGATCGCCAAGGCCGACGCCGCAAAGGCGGAGACCGCCAGGGAACTCGGCCTCAGCGCCGAGGAGCAGCTGGTCGTCCGTGACGTCGTCCAGGACCAGGACGGCACCACCCACACCCGCTACGAGCGGACCTTCGCCGGACTGCCGGTCCTCGGCGGTGACCTGGTCGTCACCAGGACGAAGGCGGGCAGGACCGCGGACGTCAACAAGGCATCGCAGGCCGAGCTGAAGGCCGTCGGCACCAACGCGGCGGTCACCCCGGCTGCGGCCGAGCAGCAGGCGCTGAGCGCCGCCCAGGCGAAGGGGTCCACCAAGACCGACGCCAGCCGGGCGCCCCGCAAGGTCGTCTGGATGACCGAGGGCAAGCCCACGCTCGCCTTCGAGACGGTCGTCGGAGGTGTGCAGCACGACGGCACCCCGAACGAACTGCACGTCGTCACCGACGCCTCCACCGGCGCAAAGCTGTTCGAGTGGCAGGCGGTCGAGACCGGCGCCGGCAACACCCAGTACAGCGGCCAGGTGACGGTGGGCTCCACGCAGTCGGGTTCCACGTACAACCTGACCGACGGCGGCCGCGGCAACCACAAGACCTACAACCTCAACCGCGCCACGTCGGGCTCCGGGACGCTCTTCTCCGGGCCGGACGACGTCTGGGGCAACGGCACCCCGCAGAACACCGAGACCGCGGGTGCGGACGCCGCCTACGGCGCGGGTCTGACGTGGGACTACTACAAGAACGTGCAGGGCCGCAGCGGTATCCGCGGTGACGGCGTCGGCGCGTCCTCCCGGGTCCACTACGGCAACAACTACGTCAACGCCTTCTGGCAGGACAGCTGCTTCTGCATGACGTACGGCGACGGCTCGGGCAACGCCAAACCGCTCACGTCGATCGACGTCGCCGCGCACGAGATGACGCACGGCGTCACCGCCAGCACCGCCGGGCTGGTCTACAGCGGCGAGTCCGGCGGCCTCAACGAGGCGACCTCCGACATCTTCGCGGCGGCCGTCGAGTTCAACGCCAACAACAGCAACGACGTCGGCGACTACCTGGTCGGCGAGAAGATCGACATCAACGGCAACGGAACCCCGCTGCGCTACATGGACAAGCCGAGCAAGGACGGCGTCTCCAAGGACGCCTGGTACGCGGGCATCGGCAACATCGACGTCCACTACTCCTCGGGCCCGGCCAACCACTTCTTCTACCTCCTCTCCGAGGGCAGCGGCACCAAGACCATCAACGGCGTCACCTACAACTCACCGACCTCCGACGGCCTGCCGGTGACCGGCATCGGCCGCGAGAAGGCCGCGCAGATCTGGTTCAAGGCGCTCACCTCGAAGTTCAACACGCGGACCGACTACGCGGGTGCCCGCTCCGGAACCCTCGAGGTCACCGGTGCGCTGTACGGCACCACCAGCGCCGAGTACAAGGCCGTCGCCAACGCCTGGGCGGGCGTCAACGTCGGCGCACGCCCCGGCGGCGACCCCGGCGGCACGTCCTTCGAGAACACCACGGACGTCGCCATCCCGGACAACGGCGCCGCGGTGACCTCCCCGATCACCTCCACCAAGACGGGCGCCGCGCCGGCCACCCTCCAGGTCGCGGTGGACATCGTCCACACCTGGCGCGGTGACCTGGTCGTCGACCTGATCGCCCCGGACGGGACGGCCTACCGGCTGAAGCCCGCCTCGGCGAACGACTCGGCGGACAACGTGAAGGCGACGTACACCGTCGACGCGTCGTCCGAGACCGCGAACGGCGTCTGGAAGCTCAAGGTCCAGGACGTCGCCGCGCAGGACACCGGTTACATCAACAGCTGGAAGATCACCTTCTGACGGAGTGTCAGTCGGCAGGTGAGGTGAACGGTGCCCGGGGCCACCAGCCCCGGGCACCGGCATGCCGGGCAGGGACCGTCAGCACCCCGGCCGGGGCGAAGCTGACCCACGCCCCCGGACCGGGGCGGACGTGGAGATCCCGCCGACCGGTGTGCGCGCGATGCCGTACGCGACGGCCGTACGGCCGTGACGGCCGTCCGCCCCGGGTCCCGGACCGCGCTGGAAGCGTGTCGGGCCGTTCCTCACGCGTCCCCCGACTCCCGCAGCCCGGCGCGCTGGACGAACTCCGTGAACGCGCGGGCCTGCCTGGTCAGGCTGTCCGCGTTGTGCACCAGGGCGACGGCGCGCAACAGCGGCGGCTCGAAGGAGCGGATGGCCGCCGATCCGCCGAACACGCCCTGGGCGATGTCGCGGTACCAGAGCATCGAGCCCTCGCCGTTGAGCACCGTGGCGATCCACTGCACGCGGTCGTCGGTCTCCACGACGGACACCGGCCGGACCCACAGTGACGCGAACATCGCCTCCATCTCGGAGCGCCGGCCGCTGCCCCGGGTGGCGAGTGCCATCCTGAGCCCGTTGAGGCAGGACCACGGCACCGGGTCGGGCAGGGGCTCCGCCGGCGGCGAGACCAGGACCACCTCGTGCTCGGCGATCCGGTGCGAGCGCAGGTCCTGCGGCACGGGCGCGTCCACGACGCCGAGTACGGTCAGTCCGCTGCGGACCGCTTCGAAGACGGCCTCGCGGCTGAGGCAGCGCACGATCTCGACCGTGACTCCGGGGGTCTCCAGGCCGAACTCCGGGACGATCCGGCCGACGAGGTCGACCGCGAGGGTGTGCGTCGAGGCGATCCGCAGGCCCGATACCCGCGCCGACTCCGTCGCCCGGCCCACGTCCTCGATGGCGCCGACCGTCTCCAGGACGGTACGGGCGAGTCTGACGACGCGTTTCCCGTCGGCGGTCAGGCCGACGCTGCGCCCCTCGCGGGCCAGGAGGCCGCCGCCGAGTTCGTGCTCCAGGGACTTCAGCGCCCGCGACAGCGCCGACTGTGCGACGTAGAGGGCTTCGGCCGCAGCGGTCATGGTGCCGTAGTCCGCGACAGCGATGAGGTACCGCAACTGCTGGAGGGTCACGCGAGGCACATTAACTGTTCCGCGCTCCCCGGTAGCCCTGAATCAAAAATTCCGATGGGGATTTCCCGGGCCGGCGCGCGGCGGCGGCCGGCGTCCCGGAATCGGCCCCGGGTAATCGTCGGGCCAGAAAACGGCAGGTCTTTTCGGCAGCGAACCATGCCCGGAAGGAATAGATCGTCAGGCATGTCCGCGGCTGGCCCCACGCGCGCCGCGCCCCGCGCGTCCCGACAACCGGAACAGAACATGCGCATGCGTATGGCTGGCTGCGCGTTTGCGCTGGTCAGAACGTGTTCTAGTACGAATCCCCAGGTAGGACTAAGGGAAGTGACACAACCGATTCGACGGACACCTGGACTGCCGGCCCCGGACCACACCGGACGGTCCCCCCCCGGAACCGCACCCTTGACAGCCCACGGCGCGCACCACACGATGCAGCGAGCCGAACCGGTGAACGCAATTCCGATTCACGCACAGAGTGTCAAGAATTTCCGCAGGACTTCCTGTCCGCGTTATATCAACCGTGTCCAGTGCGCAATACAAGGCTGTTTTTCTTCCATTGTGCCGTCGCCGGATGGCGTGAATTCACGTCAGTTCCGCGTACGGCCGCCGTGCACGTCCGGGAAGGAGACGCACCCATGGCGTCGGAGTCCGCACGTCGTGACCTCATCCTCGCGGTCGGACCGTTCGAGGAACCGAACGGCACGCTCGCGGTCGCCGCCCACCGGGCCGGCGCGCTGGGCGTGGTCGACCTCGGCAGGGACCGTACGCGAGCACTCGCAGCACTCGCGGAAGTGGTTCGCCGCCCCGAACGGTCCTTCGGGGTCCGCGTCCCGGCCGGCTGCCCGGTGCGGCCGGCGGACCTCCCCGAGCCGGCCGACGTGGTGATCCTCGCCGCCGGGTCGCCGTGGCCGGTGGCCGGTGCCGGACCCGGCAGACGCGTCCTGGTCGAGGTCACCTCGCCCCAGGAGGCCTGGGCCGCGGCGTCGGCGGGCGCACACGGGCTGATCGCCGTGGGCAACGAGGCCGGCGGGAAGGTCGGCGACCTGACCACGTTCGTCCTGCTCCAGCATCTGCTCGCCGACCCCGCACTGCGGCTTCCGGTCTGGGCGAAGGGCGGGATCGGCCCGCACACCGCCGCCGCGGCGGTGGCGGGCGGGGCCGCCGGTGTCGTACTGGACACCCAGCTCGCGCTGCTCGCGGAAGCCGCACCGCGCCTGCCGGACCCGGTGGCCGCGGCACTGCGGGCGATGGACGGCAGCGAGACCGTCGTCCTGGAAGGACACCGGGTGTACACCCGGCCGGATCTGCCGCTGCGTCAGCTTGTGGACGCAGCGGTGGCACAAGGCGGCGTCGGGTCGGCGTTCGGGGCGCGCGGCCTCGACCGGCAGTTGCTCCCCGTGGGACAGGACGGAGCGCTGGCCCGACGTTTCGCCGAGCGGTACGGGACGACGGGACGGACCGTGCGGGCCGTCAGGTCGGCCGTCACCAGCTCCCTCACCGCGGCCGTACGCTGCCGGCCGCTGCTGTCGACGGACCGTCACCTGCCGGTCGTCCAGGGCCCGATGACCCGGGTCAGCGACCGGGCCGCGTTCGCCGACGCGGTCGCCCAGGGCGGCGGCCTGCCGTTCCTGGCACTGGCGCTGATGGACGGCGCGGCCACCCGCGCGCTCCTGGCGGAGACCGCCGGGCGGCTGGGCGAACGCCGTTGGGGCGTAGGCCTCCTGGGCTTCGCCCCACCCGACCTGCGCGACGAGCAGCTCGCCGCCGTCGCCGCGGCCAGACCGCCGTACGCGCTGATCGCGGGCGGCCGGCCCGGCCAGTCCGCGCCGCTGGAGGCGGCCGGAATCCGGACGTACCTGCACGTCCCCTCCCCCGGCCTCCTTGAGCAGTTCCTGCGCGAGGGCGCCCGCCGTTTCGTCTTCGAAGGCCTGGAGTGCGGCGGCCACGTCGGTCCCCGGGCGAGCTTCCCCCTGTGGGAGGCGCAGATCGACCTGCTGCTCACCTTCGCGCGGCGCGGCGGCACGGGCGCCGGGCTGGACGTGCTGTTCGCGGGCGGTGTCCACGACGCGCGGTCGGCCGCGATGGTCGCCGCCGCGGCCGCCCCGCTCGCCGAACTGGGCGCCCGTGTGGGTGTGCTGATGGGCACGGCGTACCTGTTCACCGCGGAGGCGGTCGCGGCCGGGGCGATCCTGCCCGGCTTCCAGCGCGCGGCCGTCGACTGCGGGGCCACCGAACTGCTGCAGACCGCGCCCGGGCACGCGACCCGGTGCGCCGGGACCCCGTTCGTCACGGCCTTCGCCGCGACCCGGGCGGACCTGGAGGCGCGCGGGGTGCCCCAGCGTGAGATGTGGGCCGAGTTGGAGGAGCTCAACCTGGGCCGGCTGCGGATCGCCAGCAAGGGTGTGCGCCGGGAGGGCGGCGGCCTGGTCAGTGTGGACGAGGACGCGCAGCACCGGGACGGCATGTTCATGCTCGGCCAGACCGCGGCGCTGCGCTCGGAGCCGACCACGGTCGCGCGTCTGCACACCGAAGTGACCGGGGGCGCGACCGCGTTCCTGGCCGCCCGTACCGCACAGTTGGGGTTGTCCGCCGAGGATCCCGAGCCGGCGGCGGAGCCGGTCGACGTCGCGATCGTCGGCATGGCGTGTGTGCTGCCCGGAGCGGTGGACCTGTCGGCGTTCTGGCGCAACATCGTCACCGGCGCCGACGCGGTGACCGAGGTGCCACGCGAACGCTGGGACCACGACAAGTACTTCGACCCCGCGGCGGTCCGCGACCCGGACGGGCGCACGCCTTCCAAGTGGGGCGGTTTTGTCCCCGCGGTGCCCTTCGACGCGCCGGCGTACGGAATCCCCCCGGCCTCGCTCGCCTCGATCGAACCGGCCCAGCTGCTGTCGCTCCAGGTGGCGTCCCGTGCGCTGGAGGACGCGGGGTACGGCGGTGGCCGCGAGTTCGACCGGGGCCGCACCTCGGTGATCTTCGGTGCGGAGGCGGGCACGGACCTGGCCGGGGCGTACGGCTTCCGGGCGTTGTACCCCGCGTACTTCGGCGACCTGCCCGCCGACCTGGACGCGCAGCTGCCCAAGCCGACCGAGGACTCCTTCCCCGGTGTGCTGGCGAATGTGATCGCGGGCCGGATCGCCAACCGACTCGACCTGGGCGGTGTGAACTACACCGTCGACGCGGCCTGCGCGGCCTCGCTCGCGGCGCTCGACCTGGCCTGCAAGGAACTCGTCCTCGGCAGCAGCGATGTGGTGCTGTGCGGTGGTGTCGACACCCACAACGGGATCAACGACTACCTGATGTTCGCGTCGGTGCACGCGCTGTCCCCGTCGGGGCGGTGCGCGACGTTCGACTCGGCGGCGGACGGGATCACCCTCGGCGAGGGCGCGGCGTGTGTGGTGCTCAAGCGGCTGGCCGACGCGGAACGCGACGGCGACCGGGTGTACGCGGTGGTCAAGGCGGTCGCCGGATCCAGTGACGGCCGTTCGCTCGGCCTGACCGCGCCCCGCCCCGAGGGGCAGCGCCGCGCACTGGAACGGGCCTACCGGCGGGCCGGCGTGTCCCCCGCCGAGATCGGCCTGGTCGAGGCGCACGGCACCGGGACCGTGGTCGGCGACCGGACCGAACTGGAGACGCTGACCGAGGTGTTCACTTCGTACGGCGCAGAGCCGGGGGCCTGTGCGCTCGGTTCGGTGAAGTCCCAGATCGGGCACACCAAGTGCGCGGCGGGCCTGGCCGGGCTGATCAAGACGGCGTTGGCCCTGCACCACGGGGTGCGGCCCCCGACGCTGCACGTACGCAAGCCCAACGCGGCCTGGGACCCGGAGTCGAGCCCGTTCTTCTTCGACGCCCAGGCCCGCCCGTGGGCCGCGGAACCGGGCCGGCGACTGGCCGGGGTGAGTGCGTTCGGCTTCGGCGGGACGAACTTCCACGCGGTCCTGGCGGGGCACGCGCCGCCGGACCACGCCTATGCGGACCACGGCTGTGCGGACCGCGGCTGTGCGGACCGCGGCTGTGCGGACCGCGACTGTGCGGACCGCGACTGTGCGGACGACAACCATGCGGGCAACCGCTGCTCGGACCACGGCTGCTCGGACCACGGCTGTGCGGACCGCGACTACGCGGCGGACACGCTCGGCAGCGCGGCACTGAAGGAATGGCCGGCCGAGTTGTTCTGCTTCCGGGGCACCGACCACGCGGACGCCGTCCGGTCGGTCGACCGCCTCGTCGCCCTCCTTGACGACCCCGCTCCGCGGACCCTGCGCGGCCTGGCGGCGCTGGCGGCGCTGTCGGTTCCGTCGGTTCCGTCGGTTCCGTCGGTTCCGTCGGCCCCTTCGGCCACCACGGCCACCACGGACACCGGCGCGCCCGTGCAGGTCGCCCTGGTGGCGTCGGACCTGGAGGACCTGCGGGTGAAACTGGCCCGGGCCCGCGACGGCGTGGGCGACCCGGCCGGAGCCGTGTTCCTGCGGGACTCCGGTGCCGAACCGGGCACGGTCGCGTTCCTCTACCCGGGCCAGGGCAGCCAGCGGCCCGGCATGCTCGCCGACCTGTTCGTGGCCTTCCCGGGCCTGCGCGGGGTGCTGGACGAGGCACCCCGGTCATGCGTGTCGGCCCTGTTCCCGCCGACGGCGTTCAGTCCAGGGGGCCGCGAGGCGCTCCACAACACGATCACCGACACCAGGACCGCCCAGCCGGCGCTCGGTGTCACGGCGGTGGCGATGACGCGCCTCCTGGCACGGCTCGGCGTACGGCCCGACCTGACCGCCGGGCACAGCTACGGCGAACTGGCCGCGCTGTGGGCGGCGGGATCGTACGACAGCGCGACGCTGCTGAAGTTGAGCTCGGCCCGTGCGGAGGCGATCCTGGCCGCGGCGGGCGACGACCCGGGGGCGATGGCCGCGGTGGCCGCGTCGGCGGCGCGGCTGGCCCCGGTGCTCGCTCGTGTGAACCTCGACGACCACGACCTCCGTCCCGGCGGCGACGGTGGCGACAGCGACAGCGACAGCGCTGGTGGCGTCAGCGTCGGCGGCCCGCGCGGCCCGGTCGTCGCGGCCAACATCAACACCCCGCACCAGACGGTGATCTCGGGTCCGACCGCGGCCCTGGCGGCAGCCGTGGCGGCCCTGGAAGCCGACGGCCTCCGGGTCCGGCGGCTGCCGGTGGCCTGCGCGTTCCACAGCACGGTGGTGGCCGGGGCGTCGGCGGCCCTGGCGAGGACGCTGGCCGGCCTGCCGGTTGCGGCACCGGTCCTCCCGGTCTGGGCGAACTGCACGGCCGGGAGATACCAGGAAAGTCCGCAGAGCGTACGGGAACTGCTGGCGCGTCAGGTGGCCGAGCCGGTCCGCTTCGCCGAGCAGGTCGAGTCGATGTACGCGGCCGGAGCACGCGTGTTCATCGAGGCGGGACCCGGGCGGGTGCTCACCGGCATGGTCGGGGCGGTCCTCGGGGACCGCCCGCACACCGCGATCGCCTGCGACGTGCCGGGCGAGCACGGCATCCGCCGGCTGCTGACGGCCTGTGCCGAAATGGCCGTCCACGACGTCCCGGTCGCCGTCGGCGAACTGACCCGCGGCCGCGCCGGCCGTGCCGACACCCACCCCGACCCGCTCCCCGCATGGAAGGTTGACGGCCACATGGTGCGTACCACCGACGGATCGCCGGTTGCGGGCGGCCTCCGCCCCGCCGAACCCGTACAGCCGCCGGCGGTCGTCCGGGTCTCCGGAGGCGGAGACGACGTCCGCGAGAGCGCGGTCCTCGAATACCTGGCCGGCTCACGGGAGTTGATCGCGGCCCAGCGCGACGTACTGCTCGGCTACCTGGGCATGGGCCCGCAGCCCTGGACCGCGGCACCGCCCGCACCGGCTGCACCGCTGCCGGCCCAGCGCCCGGCGGCTACGCAGACCCCCGCTCCGGCGACCGGGGCGGCCCCCGCGGCCGGGGCGCCGACGGCCACCCCCGCCCTCGACGGGCCCGCTGCCCTGAACGCGGTGCTGGACGTCATCGGAGCCCGTACGGGCTACCCCCGGGACATGCTCGACACCGGCCTGGACCTCGAAGCGGACCTGTCGGTCGACTCGATCAAACGGACCGAAATCATCGGCGAACTCGCGGTCCGCCTCGGCATGATGGACGAATCCCTCGTGGAGCGGCTCGCCCGGGTGAAGACGATCAGCGGAATCGTAGAAGGGCTCCTGGAGCACGCGGCCGCCTCAGGTGAACCGGCCGGAACGCCGGGCGGGAACGCGCCGGCGGCGGACGCGACGCCGGCAGGCGCGGGGACAGGACCGGAACGGGTCCCCGCCGACGCGGCACGGTCAGCCGTGGCACAGTCAGACCCGGCACGGTCAGCCGGGGCACAGTCAGCCGCAGCGCAGTCAGACCCGGCACGGTCAGCCGTGGCACAGTCAGACCCGGGGGCCGGAACGGAACCGGTCCCTGCCGGCGGCCTCCCGCACAGCGGGCGGCCCGTACGCCACACGGTCGATCTCGTCGAGCTCGCCGATACGGGGTCTGTCGCCGACCCGGGCGATGAAGCCGCCGGCTCCTTCGCCGGCCGCTCGGTCGTCCTCGTCGCCGACGCGCACGGGATCGCGCTCGCGCTCGCCCACCGGCTGGAGCGGCTGGGCGCCAGTGTCCGGATCACCGAGCCCGGCCAGCCCACCGCTTCCGGGCAGGTCGACGCCCTGGTCCACCTCGGGGCGCTGCGTCCCGACGAAGTCCCGGTCCTCCTCGATGACTTCGCGCTCCTGCGCGACTCCCTCACCGGCGGCGTACGCCACCTCGTCCTCGCCACCGGGGGCGGCGGCCTCTTCGGGCGGGACAGCACCGTCGGGCGCGCCACCGACCACTCGGCGGGCATCGGGCTCGCCGGGTTCGCCCGTACCGCCGCCCACGAGTACCCCGACTGCGTCGTCCGCGTCGTCGACGTCGACTCCAAGGACGAGCCCGACCTGATCGCCCGTCACCTCCTCGCGGAGCTCCGCACCACGCCCGACCCCCAGGCCCCGGTCGTCATCGGCCTGGGCGCGGGGGTACGCCGTACGCTCGTCGTCCGACCCGCACCCGTTGGAGCGTCACCCACCGCCCCCATCCTCGGCCCGGACTCCGTGGTCCTGCTCACCGGGGGCGCGCGGGGGATCACCGCGCGGGTCGCCGTCGGGCTCGCCGAAGCCTACGGCTGCCACATCGAACTGGTCGGCCGTACCGACGACGACGGTCCGGAGGACCCCGGCACCGCTGCGGCCACCGACCGGGCCGGACTCCGGGCCGCGCTCATCGCCGCGGGCCTGCGCGAGCCCGCGCGGATCGAGGCCGGAGTGTCGCGGACCATGGCCCGCCGCGAAGTGCGCGCGACACTCGACGCCCTCGCCGGGCCCGCCGCGTCCGTCCGGCTCCACACCATCGACGTACGGGACCCCGCCTCGGTGCGGGCGGTGGTCGAGGAGGTGCACACCCGGCACGGGCGCCTGGACGGCATCGTGCACGGCGCCGGCGTCCTGGAGGACCGGCTGCTCAAGGACAAGACCGAAGAGTCCTTCGCCCAGGTCTTCACCACGAAGGTCGTGGGCGCCCGGGCCCTCGCGGACGCCGTACGCGCCCTGCCCTGCGGTGCCCGGCCCGCGTTCATGGTCCTGTTCGGCAGCGTCGCCGGGGTGTTCGGCAACCGGGGCCAGGCGGACTACGCCGCGGCCAACGACGCCCTCGACTCCCTCGCGCTGCTCTGGAGCCGGTCCGGCGGGGCCGACGCGGTCGCCGGCCGCGTCGTCTCACTGGACTGGGGACCCTGGGCCGCCACCGGCGGCGGCATGGTCACCGAGGAGCTCGAACGCCACTACCTGCGGCTCGGTATGCCGTTGATCGACCCGGACGCGGGTGTCGACGCCGTGCTCAGCGAACTCGCGTACGGCACCGGGGCCCAGGCCGTGTACCTCTGCCCGCCGCGCACCCCCGCCGGAGCGACGGAGGCCGGACTGTGACCGGAGACCGGGACGGTGACGGCCCGAAGCCCGGCGACGCGGCGATCGTCGGCATCGGGGCGGTGTTCCCCGCCGCACCGGACGCGCCCGCGTTCTGGACGAACATCGAGAAGGGCCTCGACGCGATCACCGACGTCCCGCCGCACCGGTGGGACCCGGCGGTCTACTTCTCACCCGGAGCGGCGACAGGACCGGTGCGCGCCGACCGGTTCTACTGCCGCAGGGGCGGATTCATCGACGAATACGCCTCGTTCGACCCCACCCGCTTCGGGATCATGCCGTCGGCCGTCGACGGCGCCGAACCCGACCAACTCCTCGCGCTGCGCACCACCGCCGAGGCGATCGCGGACGCGGGCGGCGAAGACCGGCTGCCCGACCGTTCGCGGATCGGCGTCGTGTTCGGGCGCGGCGGCTACATGGGCGTCGCGACGGCGCGGCTCGACCAGCGGGTGCGTACCGCGCACCAGCTCGTCGCGGTGCTGCGCGAGGTGGCGCCCGACCTCGGGGAGGCGCGGCTGACCGCGGTCCGGGAGGCGTTCCAGGCTTCCCTCGGCCCGGAACGGCCCGAGTCCTCGATCGGGCTCGTCCCCAGCTTCACGGCCTCCCGGATCGCCAACCGCCTCGACCTGGGCGGCCCCGCCTACACCGTGGACGCGGCCTGCGCGACCTCGCTCCTGGCGATCGACCACGCGGTGGCGGAACTGGCCTCGGGGCGGTGCGACGCGGTGATCGCGGGGTCCGTCCACCACTGCCACATCGCGACGCTGTGGAGCGTGTTCACCCAACTGCGGGCGCTGAGCCCGTCGATGCGGATCCGGCCGTTCGACCGCGCGGCGGACGGGACCCTCATCTCCGAGGGCACCGGCGCCGTCGTCCTCAAGCGCTGGGCGGACGCCCGGCGGGACGGCGACCGGGTGTACGCCGTGGTCCGCGGCGTCGGCGTGGCCAGTGACGGGCGGGCGGCGAGCCTGATGAGCCCGCTTGCCGCCGGTCAGGTCCGGGCGCTGGAGAGCGCCTGGCTGGCGGCGGGGCTCGACCCGCGGGCCGCGGGGGCACTCGGCCTCCTGGAGGCGCACGGCACCGGCACGCCGGTCGGCGATTCGGTCGAACTGGAGACCTTGGCGAGGGTGTTCGGTCCGACGGGCGCGCGTGGACGCGACGTCGTCGCCGGCTCGGTCAAGTCGATGATCGGCCATGCGATGCAGGCCAGCGGCATGGCCGGCCTGCTGAAGGCGGTCTACGCGGTCCACCACGCGACGCTCCCGCCCACCTTGAACGTGGACGACCCGCACGCGGGGCTGGAACCGACCCGGATGCGGCTGATCTCCGAGGCCGAACCGTGGGAGACCCCGGCGGGGACGGTACGCCGCGCGGCCGTGAACGCCTTCGGCTTCGGCGGGGTGAACGCCCACGTGGTGGTCGAGGAACCCCCGGCCGACGGCCGGGCCGCGGCGCTGCCGACCGACCGCCTGCGCGAAAGCCTCGCCGCCTGGCCGTCCGTCGGGACAGGAGCGTACGGAACTGACCGGGCGCTGCCCCGGTCCGTCGGGACAGGAGCGTACGGAGCTGACCGGGCGCTGCCGTCGTCCGCCGGGACAGGAGCGTACGGAACTGACCGGGCGCTGCCGTCGTCCGCCGGGCCCCGACGGGCGCCGGCCGCCGCGTCCGCTGACGTCGACGCGGCGCCCGGCCTTGCGCAGCGCGGCCGGGGGGCCCCGGTGTTCCAGGGGCCGGGTGACGATGCCGGGCGCGTGCTCACCCTCGCGGCCGGATCCGTCGGCGGACTCGCCGCGATGCTCCGGGACGGCTCCCCCGCGGGCGGTGACGGACCCTGCCGGCTGGCCGTGCTCGACCCCACTGCCCGACGTCTCGGACTGGCCGCCCGCGTCGTCGCCCGCGGCGAGCCGTGGCGTGGCCGCAGCGGTGTCTGGTTCACGCCCCGTCCGCTGCTCGGTCCCCGGGCGGAGCGTCCGGGGAAGGTCGCGTTCCTCTTCCCGGGTCTGGAGCCGGAGACCCAGCCCGCAGTGCACGACGTGGCCGACGCGTTCGGGCTGCCCCGGCCGGGTGTCCACGACACCGGTGACATCGTCGGACGCGCGCTCGAAGCGCTCGGCACCGGGCGGCTGCTCGCCGCCGCGCTCGGGGAACTGGGCATCAGGCCTGACCTGCTCGCGGGGCACAGCCTCGGCGAGTGGACGGCGATGGTCGTCGCCGGGATGTACCCGACCAGTGCCGTCGACGTCTTCCTGGGCTCCCTGCGCCCCGGCGGGCTCGCCGTGCCCGACCTCGTCTACGCCGCGGTCGCCTGCGGGGCCGCCCGGGCCGCCGAGGCCTGTGCCGCTGAGGCCCGTACGGCCGGGGGGCGTGCCGCCGGGGGCCGTGCCGCCGGAGTACGTACGGCCACCGGTGGCGTGGTCGTGTCACATGAGAACTGCCCGCACCAGTGCGTCGTGTGCGGCCCGGCCGACTCCGTACGCCGGGTCCTGGACCTGCTGCGCACCGACGGCGTCCTCGGGCAGGAACTGCCGTTCCGGTCCGGGTTCCACACCCCGATGTGGGAGCCCTACCTCAGCCAGGTGCGCGACTCCTTCGCCCGCCTCCCGCTGCACAAGCCGACCGTGCCCGTCTGGTCCGCTACCAGCGTGCAGCCCTACCCCGAAGAAGCAGACGCCGTACGCTCCTTGACGATCCGTCACCTCGTGGAGCCGGTGCGCTTCGGCGCGCTGGTCGAGCGCCTTTACGACAGCGGCGTACGGGCGTTCGTCCAGGTCGGGGCCGGCAGCCTGACCGGGTTCGTCGACGACACCCTGCCCGGCGCCGGTGTGCTGACCGTCGCCGCGCACAGTGCCCGGAATCCGGGTCTCGCCGGACTGCTGCGCGTCCAGGCCGCCCTGTGGACCGAGGGGCTGGAGCCGGCCGCGGAGCGGACCGCTCCCGCGCCGCCACCCCCGGCCCGGCGCCCCGGCACCACCATGCGCCTCGACCTCGGCTCCCCCATCGTCCGGCTCGACCGTGCCGCATTCCCTGAGCTGCCGTCCGCCACCCCGCCCGGAGCACCATTCACCGGCGAACAGCTCCAGAACCCCGTCCTGGCGGCCTTCGCCGCGATCCTCAACGAGGCCGGGGACGCCGCGACGCGGACCGTGGACGCGTGGCAGGCCGTCACCCCCGTCACCTCCGCGACCCCCAAGCACCCCACGGACCCCACGGACCCCACGAACCCTACGAACTCCACGAACTCCACGAACTCCGCGACCCCCACGACCAGTCGGCAACCGGCCGCCGGGCCTGAGTCCGGCCCCGGGGCCGACACCCCCCAGTCCCAGACCCGGACCCGCGAGTTCTCCCTGCGCAACCTCCCCTACGTCGCCGACCACTGCCTCTACGAGCAGCACGACGACTGGGCCGACGACTCCGACCGGTTCCCCGTCGTCCCGATGACCACCCTCCTGGACCTCACCGGCGAGGCCGCCCGCGCCCTGGTACCCGGGCGGACTGTCACCGGGTACGACGAAGTGCGCGCGCTGCGCTGGCTCCCCGTCGCACCAGCGACCAGCGCCGAGGTCACCGCGACCCGGCTCGGCACGGACCGGGTGCGGGTCGGGATCGCCGGATTCACCTCCACCGTGGTCCGGCTCGCCGGGTCACCCGCCCGCCCGGTGGCCCCGGACCGGACCCCGCTCACGGGCGAGGGGCCGGCCCCGGTCAGCGCCGCCGCGCTGTACGCGGACCGCTGGATGTTCCACGGTCCCGGCTTCGCCGGTGTCGACGAGGTCACCGCAGTCGGCGACGACGGCGTCCGGGGCGTGCTGCGCGCCCTTCCCGCACCCGGTGCGCTGCTCGACGCGGCCGGGCAACTCCTGGGCCACTGGATGCAGTTGCGCCTACCGGTCGACCGGCTCGTCTTCCCGGTGTCCGTCGACGAGGTGCGCCTGTTCGGCGACCCGCCCCGCACCGGTGACAGGCTCCTGGCGACCGCCCGGATCCGACACGTCTCCGCGACCACCGTCCGGGGTGACGTCGAACTGTGCGACGCCCGCGACGGGCTGGTCCGGGCCCGCCTGACGGGCTGGACGTACCGCAGGTTCGCCGCGGACGAGCGCGTCTGGCCGATGAAGTTCACCCCGCACACCACCGGCGTCGGCGAACCGCAGCCCGGGGGCTGGTGCCTGGTGCGCACCCGGTGGCCGGACGCCGCGTCCCAGGAACTGGTCATGCGGCGCTACCTGGGCGCGGGCGAGCGCGCCGAGTTCGCCGCCGGGACGCCGCGCGGCCGCGCGGGCTGGCTGCTCGGCCGGATCGCGGTCAAGGACGCGGTACGCCGCTACCTGTGGGCGCGCGGCGAAGGCCCGATGTACCCGGCTGAGGTCCGTGTCTCGAACGGTGCGGACGGCCGTCCGCTGGTCGAACGCGTCGTCCCGGGCGAGGAGTTCCAGGGTGCCGAGTTCCCGGGTACGGAGTTCCCGGGCCGCCGCACCCGCCTGCACGTATCCCTGGCACACAAGGACCGGCTCGCGGTGGCCATCACGGACCGGGTGCCGGTCGGCATCGACATCGAGTCGCTGTCCGAGCGCCCGGAGTCGCTGGAACAGGTCGCGCTCGGCCCGGCCGAGCGCGGTCTGCTCGACCGGCTCAGCGCGGGCGACCCGGATCTGCGCCGTGACTGGCTGGTCCGCTTCTGGTGCGCCAAGGAAGCGGCCGGCAAGGCGGACGGCACCGGGCTCGCGGGCCGCCCCCGCGACCTGCTGGTCACCGAAGCCGCCGGGGACCGGCTGGTCGTCGCCGGCCCGGGGCCCGGGGCCGCGCCGCGGGTGGTCCGTACGCGCACCGTCTCCGACGCTTCCCAACGCTACGTCGTCGCCTGGACCGTCCCGTCCGACGGCACCCCCACCGTCCCCCTGAGCCCTGTGGAGTCACTGTGACTACAGAAACCGCCGGTGCCGGCACCCGTGCCGGCCGGATCCTCGACGAACTCACCGGTCTGCTGGTCGAGGTGGTCGGCGACGAGCTCCTGGTAGCCGTGGAGATCACCCGCGACAGCTCGTTCAGCGACGACCTGGCCATCGAAAGCATCGAATTCGTCGCACTGGCCGGGAAGCTCGAACAGCGGTACGGGCGCAGCGTGGACTTCATGGCCTTCCTCGCCGGTCTGGAGATGGACGAGATCCTCGGTATGACAGTCGGCACGCTGGTCGACTACATCACCGCACAACTGCTCCTCGACGGCGGGGAGGTCTAGCCGTGTCCGACGTCCTCGCCAACGGGCTGCGCTTCCACGTCCAGCACCTGCGCGGCAGCCGTACGGCCACCGACCGGCCGACCGTCGTCCTGCTGCACGGACTGATGCTGGACAACCTCTCCAGCCTCTACTACACGCTCGCGCCGCCCATCGTCCGGGCCGGGTTCGACGTCCTGATGTACGACCAGCGCGGCCACGGCATGTCCGACCGGCCGCCGACCGGGTACGACGTCGACACCGCCGTCGACGACCTCGCCGCCATCCTCAAGGAGGCCGGCGTCACCGGGCCCGCGCACATCCTCGGGAACAGTTACGGCGGCCTGACCGCACTGCACACCGCGTACCTGCACCCTGAACTCGTCGCAAGCCTCATCCTCGTCGAGGGGCAGTGCCTGGACCCCGAACACAGCGGCCGGCTCCCCGGGGCGACCGGGTACGCGGGGGGCTGGGTCGAGGACGTCGCCAACACCCTCAACCTGATCGCACTCGGCCTGGAGTGCAATCCCTTCGACGGCGACTTCATCCCGCACGGTGCCCGCAAGTCAGCCCGGATGCGCGCCAACGCGGACACGCTGCTCAACCGGACCACACTCATCGAGGACGTCACGACGGTCCGGTTGCTGACCGCGGGGCAACTCGCCACGGTCGCCTGCCCGGTCCTCGCGCTGTACGGCAGCGGCTCCAGTCTCGTCGACTCGGGCGCTGTCCTGGCCGGGCATCTGCCCGACTGCGTCCTCGAGGTCTTCCCCGGCGCCGCCCACGCCCTCCTGCGCGACGCCCCCGAGGCGCTGGTCTCGTCGGTGCTGCGCTGGCTGGGGACCCGCTCTGCGGCGCGGCCGGCCGCCGGGGAGGGCCCGGCATGAGATTCCTCTTCGTGGTGCCGCCGTTCGCCGGACACGTCAACCCGACGGTGGCCGTAGCCGCCGAACTGACCACCCGCGGGCATGCCGTCGCGTGGTGCGGCCCCGGCGAGGTGCGGCCGCTACTGCCCCCCGGCGCCGTGCTGTTCGCCTCCGCGACGGCGCCCGCGGGCGGGTACGGGGCCCTCCACGCGCAGTGGCGCGACCAGCGTGGCGTCACCGCGCTGCGGTTCCTCGTCGAGGACGTCCTCGTCCCGCTGGCCCGTTCGATGGCGCCGGCGGTGGACGCGGCCCTGGCGGCGTACCGGCCCGATGTGGTGGTGTCCGACCAGCAGGCGTTCGCCGGGGCGGTCGCCGCTGAGCTGCGCGGCGTCACCTGGGTGACGTCCGCGACGACGTCGGTGGAGTTCACCCGGCCCTTCCAGGGGTTCCCCAAGATCGACGCGTGGGTACGGGACCGGATCGCCGGACTGGCGGGGGGACACGGCCTCGGCGAAGGCTGGGACCCGCGGTTCTCCGACCGCCTCGTGCTCATCTTCTCGACGCCCGCGCTGGTGGGGACGGCGCAGGCGTCGCCACCCCACCACCGCTACGTGGGCCCTGCGTTCGGCGCGCGACCGGCTCCCGACGACTTCCCCTGGGAGCGGCTCGCCGCCGGCCGCCGCCGCGTCCTCGTCTCCTTGGGGACGCTCAACAGGGAGGCGGGGAAGCGGTTCTACCCGGCGGTCGTCGAGGCGACGCGCCCGCTGGCCGACCGGGTCCAGGTCGTGCTGGCCGCCCCCGGCCACCTCCTCGGCGACGGCGACGGGCATGTGCTGTCCCACGAGTACGTACCGCAGGTCGCCCTGCTCCCGCACATGGACGCGGTGGTCACCCACGGGGGCCACAACACCGTGTGCGAGGCGCTGGCCTTCGGCCTGCCGCTGGTCGTCGCGCCGATCCGAGACGACCAGCCCCTGATCGCCCAGCAGGTCGTGGCGGCCGGGGCGGGGGTACGGGTCCGCTTCGGCCGGGCCCACGTGCCCGAGATCCGCCAGGCGGTCACGGATGTGCTCGACACCCCGGGCTACCGCGAGGGGGCGCTGCGGGTGCGCGACTCCTTCGCCGCCGCCGGCGGGGCCCCGGCCGCCGCGGACGAGTTGGAGAAACTGCTGTGAACCTCAGTCCTGCCTTCAGTCCGTTCCCGTGGCTGGGTCTGCTCCTGCTGATCGCCCTGACGTTCGGGAGCCTGCGCGCGCGGGCCCGGTTGCGCCGCCTCCCGGTCCTGACGGCTCCCGGCGCGGCACCCGTGTCCGCGGCCGCGGTCGACGGTGCGGTCGGCAGCTCGGTGGACGGCGCGGTCGACAGTACGGCTGGCAGCGCGGCCGACAGTACGGCCGGCGGCGCGGGCGCGGAATCGGTGGAAGCACCGGACGCCGCGGCTTACCGCTGGGTCACCGCTGCCGGTGTCGACCCCGGCGACGGGCTGCGCGGGGCCGCCGTCGCGTACGCGCGGCGCGAGGGGCTCCTGGTCCTCGACCTGGTCCCCGCGGACCTCGCCGTCGAACCGCTGCTCGACCTGGTGCGCGATGTGGACCCGGCGGCGTACCGCGGGGATCCGACGGCCGCCGGGCGCGGGGCGGTCCACGCGCTGCTCGTCCACGAGAGTGTGCTGGTCCGCGCCGGGGTGGAACGCACCCGGGGCCTCACCCCGGTGGAGCTCGAATCGCTCACCGCACTGCTCAAGCGGTACGCACCGCGGGAGGGCGGCCACGCGGTCGCCCCGGGGCTGGTCGCGATCGACCGGGACCCGGCCGATTTCAAGGCGCGGGTACGGGCGGCGGGCGCGCCGCCGGCCGCCGCGCTCGGTGGACTGCTCGGTGAGGCCGGCGCGTTCGCGGGTGCCGTGTGGAGCACTCCGTTCTGGGGTCTGACGGCGCTGGCCCTGTGGTGGGTCCAGCCGTACCTCGTCCTCGCCGGGCGCCCGCCCGTACGACCCCGGCACGCGCACCGCGCGGCCCTGCTGCGGCCGTGCCTCGCCGCGGTCCGCTGGGTGCGGGCGGCGACCGGGCCACCCGCCCCCGCGCCGGGCACCGGGGCCGAGGCCGCCGAACGCCGCCGCGTGTACACCGCCGACATCGCCCAGGGCGTCGGGCGCTTCCTGGAGGACCCCCGGGACTCGTGCCCGTGGTGCGGTTCGGGACGGCTCCGCGTCCGGGTGCGGACGAAGGACCGGCTCCAGGGCAAGCCCGGGCGGTTCCGCCTCGACCAGTGCCGCGACTGCCGGCACATCTTCCAGAATCCCCGGCTGACCCTGGCCGGGCTCGACTTCTACTACCGGGACTTCTACGACGGGGTCGGCGGCAAGGGCGCCGAGGCGATGTTCGCGTCGATGAGCCGTCAGTACAAAGGCCGCACCCGACTGGTCAAGTCCCATGTGGAGCCCGCCCGTTGGCTCGATGTGGGGACCGGCCACGCGCACATGTGCCTGGTTGCCGGCACTGATCTGCCGGACACCGTCTTCGACGGGCTCGACCTGGGCGACGGGGTCAACGAGGCCAGGCGGCGGGGCTGGATCTCGCAGGCGTACGTCGGCCAGTTCCCCGAACTGGCCGACCAGCTGACCGGCCGCTACGACGTCGTCAGCATGCACCACTACCTGGAGCACACCCGCGACCCGTTCGCGGAACTGGACGCCGCGGCCAAGGTCGTCCTGCCCGGCGGGCACCTGCTCATCGAGCTCCCCGACCCACAGTGCTGGTACGGCCGGCTGCTCGGCCGGCGCTGGCTGCCGTGGTTCCAGCCCCAGCACCAGCACCTCATGCCCCTCGGCAACCTCCAGCAGGCTCTGGCCGCACGCGGATTCACGACGGTCGAGGTCGAGCACGGCCGCGCCCACCAGGGCGGCGCGTTCTTCGCCGTGGTCAACCAGACGCTGACCGCCGCGGCCCCGCCGCCCACCGCACCGTGGTTCCCGCCCGGACCGACGCCACCGCGCCGGGCCAGGCGGGTCGTCGCGATCGCCGTCGCCGTGCCGTTCTTCGCCGTCGCGGCGCTGCTCGACACGGTCGGCGGCGCGGCGGCCCGGGTGTTCGGGCGCGCGGGCGGCAGTGACGCGTACCGGCTCCTCTCCCGCAAGGACGCCGGCTGACCCGACGGCCCCCTCCGCTGAAAGAAGCGAACCTGTGGAAGGAACGAACCTGATGCCACTTGAAGACCAGCGCGGCGCAGCACCGGTGCTGCGCGTCGTCCCCTATTCCTTCACGCAGGCGTACGGCTACGCCCCGGCCGGGGTGTGGACCGCACCGTACGCGTTACGGCTGACGGGGGTTCCCGGCCGCGCCGGTATCGTCACCGCGACCGGCTGGCAGGTGCTGGTCGCCGCGGCGCCGCGCAGTGACGGGATCCTGCGCGTCAGGTCCCTGAACCGGCCCTGGGACGCGGTCGAAGTTCCGGTCGACGGCCCGGCCGGCCCGGTCCCAGGATGGGCGGCGCCGATGGTGGACGCCGCCCGTGCGCTCGCGGGCCACACAGGCCGCACGGGCCGCACGGCCGGACTCCCGGGCGCGGACCTCCTGCTGCACGCGGACCTGCCCGGGGCCGCGGGGCTCGCCCCGTCAGCGCCGCTGGCGTGTGTGACCGCGCTGGCGTGGACGGGGTTCCACGGCCCGGAGCTGCCGGCCGCGGCCCTGGACGCGCTGCTGCGCGAGGTGCTCCAGGCCCCGGCGGACACCGTCGACGCTGAAGCGTTGCGTTCCGCGGTGCTGTCGGGCCGCGAGGACCGTGCGCTGGTGGTCGGCCCGGCGGGGCCCACGGCCGAGGTGCCCCTCGGCCTGACCGGCGCGTCGCTCCGCGTCATGCTGGTCATCGCCCGCGGGCGCGGCTCCGCCCCTGCGTCGGCGGCCCCGGCCGTCGGGTCGGTCCGTGCCGCGCGCGCCGAGACCGAACGGGCCGGGCGCATGGAGGCCCTGCTGCGCATGGGTGAACTCCCGCGTGCGCTCAGCCTGTTGACGGCATCTCACCTGTCACGGGTGCCCGGCTACGGAACGGGCTGGGCCGAGGCCGACGTCATCGTGGAAGCGGCCGGGCGTGGCGGGGCGATCGGGGCCCGCACGGCGGGCGGTCCCGGCGGGCTCGGCGTCGCCGTGATCGTTCCCGGCCCCGCCCTGTCGTCGGTGCGCTCCCGCGTCGTCGAGGCGTTCCGCGAACTCGGCCGCCCGACACCGAGGTTCCTGACCGCGGCCACCGGCCGGGCCGCGGCTTCGGCGACCTGACCGGCATCCCCGATGGGCAGCCTCACGTGTATTCGGTCTCCTCGACCCCGGTCGCGCGGGCGAACGCGCGCAGCGCCCTGACCTCGGGGGTCATCGGCCTGCGGGACCACGCGAAGGCGATCGTACGGATCAACGGGGGTGTGAATGAGCGCACCGAGACCGCCGCCGAGAAGCGGCCGGCCATATCGCCGTACCAGATCGCCGATCCGTGCCCGGCCGCCACACAGGCCATCCAGGCCCCGCGCTCATCGGTCTCTATGCCGACCCGGGGCCGTACGCCACGTGTGCTGAACAGCATCTCGAAGTCCAGGCGGCGGGCCGTGCCCTGCTCCGGCATGATCATCGGCAGTCCGTCGAGGGCCGACCACGGCAGCGGGTCGGGGAGGTCGGTGTCCGGCGGGGAGACCAGCACCACCTCGTGGTGCCGCAGCGGCTGGACGCGTAAGTCCGGGGGCGCGGGCAGGTCCACGATCGCCAGTTCCGCCGCGCCCTTGCGCAGCGCTGTGAAGAGCGACTCCCGGTCGTCGTAACGGTCGACGTCGACGTGGATCTCCGGGTGCCGCCGACTGAAGGCCGGGAGCAGTGTGCTGATGAACTCGATGGCCAGGGTCTGCGTGGCGCACAGCCGGATGTGGCCGGTGGCCACCCGGTCGTCGGGGCGTACGGTCTCCTCGATCGCGCGCATCCCGGCCAGGACCTTCCGCGCGAGGTGGGCGACGCACACCCCCTCCGGGGTGAGTGCGACGCCCCGGCCCGCCCGGACGAACAACTCGATCTTGAGTTCCCGCTCCAGGGCCTGGAGGGACCGCGACAGCGCAGGCTGGACGACGTACAGGGCCTGCGCGGCCGCGGTCATGCTCCCGTGCTCGACAACGGCGATGAGGTAACGCAGCTGCTGGAGAGTCACGCTCGCACCGTACTCCTGCGTATGTGAACGGTCACCACATCTGACCGGTTGTTACTCCCCGGCCGCGCGGTGGACTCAGAACCAGGAGACCGTCCACGTGAACGCCGCCGTGCCGGTCTTGCCCGCACTGTCCTTGACGGTGACGGTCACCGGGAAGGTGCCGGTCGCCCAGATGGAACCGGTGATCGTCCCGGTACTGCTGTTGACGCTGGTGCCGAACGGCAGGCCCGTCGCCGCGTAGGTCAGCGTGGCACCCGGGACCGAAGGCGTCGCCTGGATCTTCAGGTTGGCCTTCTGGTTGAACTTCGAACTCTGGTTGCCGGGGTTGACCACCGTGACGTTGCCACCCGGGGTGGTCTCCGGGGTGACGGTCCAGGTGAAGGACACCGCCGCCGAACTGGCGTTGGCCGAGTCCTTCGCGGTCACCGAGACGTTCGAACCGCCCTGCGTCGTCGGTGTGCCCTGCACGGTGCAGCCGCCGGCCGGGTTGGACAGTCCGGCCGGGAGGCCGGTGAACGTACAGGTGTACGGACCGGTTCCGGCGCTGACCGAAAGCGGCAGGCTTGCCGCACGGCCGACGACGGAGGTCTGCGCGCCGGGGTTCGCGACGACCGGCTGCGTACCGCCGCCCGGCGGGAAGGCCTCAGGCGGCAACGGCACCTTCCACAGCGGGCTGTTGGTCCCCTCGGACCCGACGAGGAGGGCCTTGCCGTCGGCGGTGTAGGTGAGCGACTCGCCCTGCTGGGCGCTCGGCAGCGCGAACTGGGTGAGCAGCACGCCGGGTGCGGAGTAGACGTACGCGTTGTTGTAGTCGCGGACCGTGAACGACCGGCCGTCGGGTGCGAAGCTGCCGTCGGTGCCGGTCAGCGTCGACGCGCCGACCCTGCTGAACGTGTTGGTCCCGGACGTGCTCAGCGTCGCCGGCCCCTGGTAGACCCCGCTCGGACCGGCCCCGGTCAGGAGCTTCGACGCGATGTAGACGCGGTTGTCGCGCGGGTCGATCATCATCGTCTCGGCGTCGTGCCTGCCGTCCGCGTAGGCGACCGTGTACGCCGTCGCCGGCACGGTGGCGTTGGCGAGTGTGTCCGGCTCGGTGAAGCGGTAGATCCTGGGGTTGTTGGAGCCGAAGTTGTCGCCGATGTCGCCGACGAACAAGGCCGGGCGGCCCTGTTCGTCCTTGCCCATGCTGATGGCCTCCCAGTCGGTGTTGGTGGCGCCGCCGACGCGCAGGACCGCGAGCGTCCTACAGGTCGCCAGGTCGAGCGCGAAGATGTCCGGGGTGCCGCCGCTGTCGTTCTGCGTGTAGACGACCCCCGGGTGCTTGACGCTCAGGGCCAGTCCGCTGGACTCGGTGATCGCGGAGTTGTTGATACCGCACAGGTTCACCGGCGGGTCGACCGCGTGCGCCGGTCCCGCACCGAAGGTCACGGTGAGCAGCGTCGCGGCGGTCAGGACGGACAGGGCGCGACCGGCGGTCGGGCCGGTGCGTCCGCGTTGCTTGAGTTGTCGATGCATGAGTCAAGGACATGGCCGCAGGTTCGCCGGGTCCAATACCGGTAGCGCATCCACCCATGATCTGACGTCATGGGTTCCGGAGAGTGACCATTCGGTTCCGGAGCGTGTGCGACTGTCAGGCCCCACGTCCCCGCGAGTGGACCGAATAGGCATGGGTCCATGCCGGCTACGTCGGGGACCCGCCCGCTGAGGTACGGAACCGCAGGTCACAGACCGGACCCGGGCAAAGGCCCCCAGCACGGCCGTTGTATGCGCGCTCTGCCTGACCCACCATGCGCCCGGTGGTCACGGCCGTCCCCGCGCCGTGCCCCTGGCGTCGCCTCCGTCCGGCGCGCGAGCAACGCCCGTTCGCAGTGTCGTTCCGGCTCCACCGGATTCATCAAGGAGGCACCCAGTCATGCTCCAACGCACCCGCAGATCGTGGTTCGCCAAGGCGGCGGCGGTCTGCGCCGGCTCCGCGGCGGCCCTGGCGTCCGGCATCGTGGCGCTGACGGCCACCCCCGCCTCGGCGGCCGCCGTCCCGCAGTACGACCACGTCGTGATCGTCGTCCACGAGAACACCAACTACGAGAACGTGATCGGGAACTCCGCGCTCCCGTACATCAACTCGCTGGTTCCCGGGGGCGCCTCGTTCACCAACTTCCACGGGGAGACCCACCCCAGCCAGGGCAACTACTTCGCGATGTTCTCCGGGGCGACCCAGGGGGCCACCTCGGACAGCTGCCCCGAGCCCGGCTCGCCGTACAGCGCGGACAACCTCGCCAAGCAGCTGGCCGACGCCGGCAAGACGTTCGGCAGCTACAACGAGGACTGGGACGGCAACAAGGCGACGTGCACCACGGCGAAGTACGCCCGCAAGCACAACCCGTGGATGGCGTTCAGCAACGTCGACATCAACACCGCGCACAAGATGACCGACTTCCCGACCGGTGCGGCCGGCTACGCGGCACTGCCCAATGTGTCCTTCGTGGTGCCGAACCTGTGCAACGACATGCACGACGCCGGCTGCGCCACGACCGGCGACACGTGGACGAAGAACAAACTGGACGGGTACGCCCAGTGGGCCAAGGCCAACAACAGCCTGCTGATCGTCACGTGGGATGAGGACGCGTTCCGCAGCCAGAACCAGATCGCCACGATCTTCTACGGCGCCAACGTCAAACCCGGTACGTACGGCACCAACTACAACCACTACAACATGCTCCGCACCCTGGAGGACATGTACGGGACCCGCACGGTCGCCAACTCCACCAGCGCGACCCCGATCACCGAAGTCTGGGGGGGCACGCCGCCGAAGCAGCCGGTCATCGCCGACCCCGGACCGCAGGCCTCCGCCAAGGGGCAGGCGGTCAACATCCCGCTCCAGGTGAGCCAGGGCACCGCTCCGTACACGTGTGCCTTCACCGGACTGCCCGCCGGACTCGGCAACCCGGGCGGCGGCTGCACCGTGGAGGGCACACCGACGACACCGGGCAACTCGAACGTCTCGGTGACCGCTAAGGACGCGGCCAACGTGGGCTCGGCGGCGGTCTCCTTCAGCTGGACCGTCTCAGACGGTGGCACCAATACGCCGCCGACCGTGACGAACCCGGGCAACCAGTCCAGCGTCCAGGGCCAGCCGGTCAGCCTCCAGATCCAGGCGGGCGGCGTCCCGGCACCGGCCTGTAGTGCCACGGGGCTCCCGGCCGGCCTGACGATCAGTCAGTCCTGTCTGGTCACCGGCACCCCGACGGCCGCCGGGAACACCAGCGCCACCGTGACCGCGACCAATGCGGCCGGCAGCGCCAGTGCGACGCTCACCTGGACGGTGACCCCCGCCCCCGGCGGCAACGTCACCGTGGTCAACCCCGGCAACCAGAGTTCGAAGTTCAACCAGAAGGCCAACCTGAAGATCCAGGCGACGCCTTCGGTCCCGGGTGCCACGCTGACCTTTGCGGCGACGGGCCTGCCGTTCGGCACCAGCGTCAACAGCAGTACCGGGGCGATCACCGGTTCCATCTGGGCGACCGGAACCTTCCCGGTGACCGTCACCGTCAAGGACAGCGCGGGCAAGACCGGCACGACCGCCTTCACCTGGACGGTCACCTGGTTCTGACACCTCGTCAGTGACATCGGCGACGCGTGAGAACTGATTCCGGCACACCGTGATCCAGCCGGTGTGCGGAGCTGTACCCCGGCCCCGCACACCGGTCCGCCCGGACGGTCCAGGAGCCCCCGTGTACCTGTCCTCCAGCCGCAGCGGCGACCTGTCCAGCGGAGTCCGCCGGGACCGCGCCGCGGTCCTGCCCACGACCGACGCCACGAGCGGCCCCGCGAGCGGCACTGCCCCCACGGCACCCACGGCACCCACGGCACCCACGGCTGGCAACCGCCGCCGGGCGGCCCGCGCCGTCGCACCCAACGTCATCGCCCTCGGCATGGTCTCGCTGGTCACCGACGTCTCCTCCGAGATGGTCACCGCGATCCTGCCGGTCTACCTCGTCCTCGGCCTGGGACTGTCACCCCTCGCCTTCGGCATGCTCGACGGCCTCTACAACGGCATCACCGCCTTCGTCCGCGTCGCGGGCGGCCACATCGCGGACCGCACCCGCCGTCACAAGCCCGTCGCCGGGACCGGCTACGCGCTGTCGGCGGTGTGCAAACTCGCGCTGTCCGCCGCCTCGACGGTCCCGGTGATCGGCGTCGTCATCGCCGCCGACCGGATGGGCAAGGGCATCAGGACGGCGCCGCGCGACGCCCTCATCTCCCTGTCCAGCCCGCCCGACGCGCAGGGCCGCGCCTTCGGCGTCCACCGCGCGATGGACACCGCCGGGGCCCTGCTCGGCCCGCCGGCCGCGCTGGCCGTGCTGTGGTTCACCGCCCAGGCGTACGACGCCGTCTTCGTCGTGAGCTTCTGCCTCGCCGCCTTCGGCGTCCTGCTGCTCGCCCTGTACGTCCGCGAGGTCCCCGGAGTCAGCAAGTCGCCCACCCGACCCCGGCTGCGTGAGGCCTTCGGGGTGCTGCGGGTCCCCGACTTCGCCCGGGTGTGCGCGTACGCCCTGGTCCTGGGCGCGGCGACGATCGGGGACGGCATGGTCTACCTGCTGCTCCAGCGCCGGGTGGGCCTCCCGCCGCACCTGTTCCCGCTGCTCCCCTTCGGCACCGCCCTCGGCTTCCTCGCCCTGGCCGTGCCCGTCGGCCTGCTCGCCGACCGGCTCGGCAGAGTACGGGTGTTCCTGGCCGGGCACGCCGTCCTGCTCGGCTGCTACCTGGCCCTGCTCGCGCCCCTGCCGCAGGCGGCGCTGGTCACCGTGCCGCTCCTGCTGCTCGGTGTCTTCTACGCCGCGACCGACGGCGTGCTCATGGCCGTCGCCGCGCCCCTGGCCCCCGCCCGGCTGCGCGGCGGATCGCTCGCCCTGGTCCAGACCGGGCAGGCGGCGGGCCGCGCTGTCGGCGCCGTCGGGTTCGGCGCGGCCTGGACCCTGTGGGGACCGCACACCGCCCTGGTCGCCGCCGCCGCCGTCCTGGCCGTCCTCTGCGCCCTCTGCCTGCTGACGGCCCGTCACTACCCCGTCAGGACTGAGGAGAACCGCCCATGACCCGTGCGACCCGGGCCACCGTGCTGGCCGTCGTCACCGTGCTCCTGATCGGGATCGCGGTCGTGTACACACTGCGCGCGGCGGACAAGTCCGCGGCAGGCCCGGAGCAGGCGTTCTCCGAGGTCACCCTCGACCAGCCGGGCCGGATCCTGTTCCGCACCACGGCGGAGGGCACGGGACGCGACCACATGGCGTCCGTCGGTCCCGGCCGGACGGCAGGACCCGGGGGCACCGACGGGCGGGCCGTCTCACCGACCACCTGCCTGGTCTTCCACGCGGCGGCCCGTACCGGCGTGTGCCTCAAACTCGCCAACGCGGCACTGCACACCTACAACGCCGTCATCCTGGACTCCCGGCTGCTCCCGGTCGCCAGCCACCAGATGGCCGGGACGCCCTCGCGCACCCGGGTCTCCCCCGGCGGTCACCTCGTCGCCTGGACCTCGTTCGTCGGCGGCGAATCGTACGCGGGCCTGGACTTCTCCACCCGTACCGCCGTCCTCGACACCCGCACCGGGCAACTGCGCGACAACCTGGAGGACTTCGCGCTCACCCGGGACGGACGCCCGTACAAGGCCGCCGACGTCAACGTCTGGGGCGTCACCTTCGCGGCCGACGAGAACCGCTTCTACGCCACGGTCGCCACGGGCGGGCGGACCCACCTCGTCGAAGGGGACCTGGCCCGGGGCACGCTGCGGACCGTCCACGAGAACGTCGAATGCCCGTCCCTGTCCCCCGACGGAACCCGTGTCGCCTTCAAGAAGCGGATCCCCGGCGCCGACCCGGACCGCCCCTGGCGGCTGTACGTCCTGGACCTGCGCACCATGGCCGAGACCCCGCTCGCCGAAACCCGCACCCTCGACGACCAGGCGGAATGGCTGGACGACCGCACCGTGCTCTACACCCTCCCGGGTGACCAGCGCGGCGACGTCTGGTCGGTGCCCGCCGACGGCGCCGGCGCGCCGCGCATGGTGGTCAGGTCCGCCCTGTCACCGACCGTCCTGCGCGGCTGACGCCGCCAGGTCCCGCTACTTCGCGGGGATCACACAGACCGAGGTCCCGGTCGAGCCCGCCGAGGCCGCCGGCTTCGCGGCCGGCCTTGGCGGGGTTCTGGCACGAGTACGCCCGTGAGTTTCAGGGCGGGGTGCGCGTCGACGGCGCGGATGGCCGCGCGGCCGACGCTGCCCGTTCCCCAGACGACCGTGGAAATCATGGCCGGCGAGTAGCGACAGGGCGTGCGGGTTCCCAGTGGTGTGACCGGAAACTCCTGTCGCACCGGGCAGTTGCCTCCCTGGTGTCTACTCCACGTTCCTGGCCAGGATGCCGAGGGTCGCGCGCAGTCCGGCTTCGGGGATGACGGGGAAGATCCCCATGGCCCGGTACGACTCCTCGATCTCGCTCCAGTCGTAGTAGGACGTCACCAGGGTCCCGGCCGCACTGGGCTCCAGGCGGTAGCCGTAGCGGTGCTTGATCGGCGGCTGGATCGCCCCGGAGATCGTCCACTCGATGAGGGCGTCCTGCTCGAACTCCGTGATTATCACGGTGACGTCGTACTTGCCGAGCGGGAAGTCGTTGAGCGCCTCCCGGTCCATGTGCACGACGAACTCGTCGCCCGCCTTCCGCACGTGGTCGCCGGCCGCGGACTGGAGCATCCCCGAACTGTCGATCGCCACGTGCCCGCGGGGGTCGCACAGGAGCGTGAACACCTGCGCGGGGGTTGCTGAGATCTCCCGCTGTACTTCGAACCGCTCTGTAGTCATGCCCGCACCCTCGCACGCCCGACGCGTCGCGGGCGAGCCGTACGCCGGCCCGGTTCGTGGCTGAACGTAACACCTACGCAAGAAGTTGCGGAAGGGATTCAAGCTCCCGGAACTGGCGATCTTCCGCCTGTGAGACCAGTTTCCCGCACAGGGTTGACCCGGCCCGGCCAGGCTCGTACGGTCTCGACCGCAATAACTTTCCGCAAAATTGCGCAAGAAATCTCACGCTTCTTCATCTCACGGTCATTCAGAGGCCGTACGGACAGCACGCGTTGCCGGACCAGGCCGCGCCGGCGTCCGTACCCCCCGCTCCCAGGAGGTCCCATGGCCCGCCGAACCGCCGGAACCCGTCGGCCGACAGCCGCAACCCTCGCCCTGCTGGCCGCCGTAGTCGGCAGCATCGGCTTCGGTGCCCCGCAGGCCCAGGCCGCGCCGCCCGGCGGCAAGGACGTCACGGCCGTGCTCTTCGAGTGGAACTTCACCTCGGTGGCCAAGGCCTGCACGACTGACCTCGGTCCGGCCGGCTACGGCTCCGTGCAGGTGTCGCCGCCGCAGGAGCGCGTCCAGGGCGACGCCTGGTGGACCGGCTACCAGCCGGTCAGTTACAAGATCGGCAGCCGGCTCGGCGACCGGGCCGCGTTCAAGAACATGGTCGACACCTGCCACGCCGCCGGGGTGAAGGTCGTCGCCGACTCGGTCGTCAACCACATGTCGGCGGGGTCGGGCACCGGTTCGGCCGGGTCGGCGTTCACCAAGTACAACTACCCGGGCACGTATTCGTCCGCCGACATGGACGACTGCCGCTCGGAGATCGGCGACGACTACCGGAGCCGCACGAACGTGCAGAACTGCGAGTTGGTCGGCCTGGCCGATCTGGACACCGGCGAGGAGTACGTCCGCAGAACGATCGCCGGCTACCTGAACGACCTGCTGTCCCTGGGCGTCGACGGCTTCCGCATCGACGCGGCCAAGCACATGCCCGAGGCCGATCTCGCGAACATCAAGTCGAGGCTCAACAATCCGCGCGCCTACTGGAAGCAGGAGACGGTCTTCGGCGCGGGCGAAGCCGTCCAGCCGGGCGAGTACACGGGCACCGGCGACGCACAGGAGTTCCGCTACGGATCAGGCCTGAAGCAGAGCTTCACCGGCGGGAAGCTCGCACACCTGAAGAACTTCGGAGAGGGCTGGGGGTTCATGCCCGGCGGCACGTCCGCGGTGTTCGTCACGAACCACGACACGGAGCGCAACGGCCAGACGCTCACCTACAAGGACGGCGCGAAGTACACCCTCGCGAACGTGTTCATGCTGGCCTGGCCGTACGGATCACCGGATGTGCACTCCGGCTACGCGTTCGGCAACACGGACGCCGGACCGCCGAGCGGCGGCCAGGTGAACGCCTGTTACAGCACCGGGTGGAACTGCGAGCACGCCTGGCCGCAGATCGCCGCCATGGTGAAGTTCCGCAACACCGCGAGCGGTTCGGCCGTCGGCGACTGGTGGGACAACGGCGGGAACACCGTCGCGTTCGGCCGCGGGAACAAGGCGTTCGTGGTCGTCAACAGCGAAACCTCCCCGGTCACCCGGACGTTCCAGACCTCCCTGGCCGCCGGTGACTACTGCGATGTGCAGAGCGGCCGGAACGTCACCGTGGACGGCGCGGGCCGGTTCAACGCCACCGTGGCGCCGAATACCGCCGTGGCCCTGCACACCGGGGCCCGGACCTGCGGCGGCGGCACCCCCGACCCGGGCGACACCGCGTCCGGGGCGTCGTTCAACGTGAACGCCGCGACCGTGCCCGGCGAGAACATCTTCGTCACCGGCGACCAGCCCGTGCTCGGCGCCTGGGACCCCGCCCGCGCGCTCAGGCTCGACCCGGCGGCCTACCCGGTCTGGCGGCTCGACGCCGCGCTGCCCGCCGGAACGTCCTTCGCGTACAAGTTCATCCGCAAGGACGCCGGCGGCAACGTCACCTGGGAGAGCGGCGGCAACCGTACGGCGACAGTGCCCGCCACCGGGAAGGTCGCACTGAACGACACCTGGCGCGGCTGACCGACCGGCACGCCCGACACGCCCGGACCAACTGCCACGTCCCGGCCGACCGCCACGTCCCGGCCATACAACAGCCCCTGACTGTCCGTCACCTCCGAGCGTCCGGCACCCCCGACTGTCCGGCACCCCCGAACGCACGCCACCCCCTGACCGCACGTGGTTCCTGATCCGGAATGAGACCCCGCAAGATGATGGGTTCACCGACCCGCCGCAGAACGGCCGCGGCCGTCACAGTCGCCCTGCTGGCTACGCTGCTGTCCGCGGCACAGACGGCGCAGTCCGCCGCCGCCGCCGGGCACAGAGTCCCGCCTCCCCCGTCCGACGACAGGCTCGCCGACGAGCCGGCCCGGCACGATCTGACGCGCGAGCAGCCCTACTTCGTGCTCCCGGACCGTTTTGCCAACGGCTCCCCCGCCAACGACACGGGCGGCCTGAACGGATCGCGCTCCGTCACCGGCTTCGACCCCACCGACAAGGGCTTCTACCAGGGCGGCGACCTCAAGGGGCTCACCGACAGGCTCGACTACATCAAGGGCCTGGGCACCACAGCCATCTGGATGGCCCCCGTCTTCAAGAACAAAGCAGTCCAAGGGGACAGCGCCGGCTACCACGGTTACTGGATAACCGACTTCACCCAGGTCGATCCGCACTTCGGCACCGACAAGGACCTGGAGAAGCTGATCGACAAGGCCCACGCCAAGGGCATGAAGGTCTTCTTCGACGTCATCACCAACCACACGGCCGACATCATCGGCCGGGAGCAGCAGAGCGGCGACTACCTCTCCAAGGGTGCGTTCCCGTACCTGACGACGGACGGCGTACCGTTCGACGACACCGAATATGCGGACGGAGTACGGAAGTTCCCCGAGGTCGGCGCCGGATCCTTCCCTTACACCCCGGTGGTCCCCCCGGCGGAGCGGAACGCCAAGACCCCGGCCTGGCTCAACGATCCGGCGATGTACCACAACCGGGGCGACTCGACCTTCGTCGGCGAGAGCGGCCTGAACGGCGACCACACCGGCCTGGACGACCTGTGGACCGAGCGTCCCGAAGTCGTCGAGGGCATGGAGCGGATCTACGAGAAGTGGGTCAAGGACTTCGGCGTGGACGGCTTCCGGGTCGACACGGTCCGGAACGTCAACATGGAGTTCTGGACCCGGTGGGCGACCGCGCTCGACAAGTACGCGGCGAAGCGGGGCCGCGACGACTTCTTCATCTTCGGTGAGACGTACTCGTCCGATCCGGCGGTCACCGCACCGTATGTGACGCGGGGCCGGCTGGACGCGACGCTCGACTTCCCGCTCCAGAACGCCCTGCGCGGCTACGCGTCGCAGGGTGGTCCGGCGAAGGCGCTGTCCGATGTCTTCGCGCAGGACTACCGCTACACCACGGACAAGGCCAACGCGTACGAGCAGGTGACGTTCCTGGGCAACCACGACATGGGCCGCATCGGCGGGTTCCTCGTCAAGGACAATCCGAAGGCGGGTGACGCCGAGTTGCTCAAGCGCGACCGGCTGGCCCACGAACTCCTGTTCCTGGGCCGGGGAAACCCCGTCGTCTACTCCGGTGACGAGCAGGGCTTCACCGGCGCGGGCGGGGACAAGGACGCCCGGCAGACGATGTTCGCGTCGAAGGTGCCGGACTACCTGGACGACGACGAGATCGGCACGGACCGCACGCACGCGACCGACGCGTACGACCAGAACCACCCGGTGTACAGGGCGATCGCGGCGCTCTCCAAACTCCGCCGGGACAATCCGGGGCTGGCCGACGGCGTGCAGACCGAACGTTCCGCCGCGGCGGGGCCCGGCGTGTACGCGTTCTCCCGTACGGATGCCAAGTCCAGGACCGAGTACGTGGTCGCGGTCAACAACACTGCTGACGTGACGTCAGCGACGTTCCCGACGGGTTCCGCGAACACCGTCTTCACGGGCGTCTACGGCACGGGCGTCGACGGCGCGGACGGCGCGGTCACGAGCGCTGCCGACACAACGGTGAGCGTACGGGTCCCCCCGTTGTCAGCCGTCGTCTACAAGGCGCAGAAGCCGCTGGGCACACCCGCGGCGAAGCCGTCGGTCACGCTGACCGCGCCCGCGGCGGGTGCCACCGGTGATGTCGAACTCTCCGCGGAGGTGTCCGGTGGTCAGCTGAACCGGGTGGTGTTCGCCGCGCAGACCGGCGACGGGAAGTGGGAGACCCTCGGTTCGGCCGACCACGCCCCGTACAAGGTCACCCAGCATCTCCCCAAGAGCATCAAGCCGGGAACGGCCTTGCGCTACAAGGCTGTTGTCATCGACTCGGCGGGGCGCAAGGCGAGCAGCACAGCGACGACGGTAAGCGGCACGCCGCTCCCCGGAACCCCACCGACCGCGACGCAGCGCGACTACGCGGTCGTCCACTACAAGCGGCCCGCAGGCGACTACGCCGACTGGCGGCTCTACGCGTGGGGTGACATCGCCGACGGTGAGTCCACCGTCTGGCCGGCCGGGCACGACTTCACCGGGCGGGACGCGTACGGCGCGTTCGCGTACGTGAAGCTCAAGCCGGGCGCGTCCACCGTCGGTTTCCTCGTCATCGACAAGGACGGCGGCAAGGACGGCGCGACCGACCGTACGGTCGACGTCGGAAAGACCGGCGAGGTCTGGGTGGAGCAGGGCAAGGACGGCCTGCTGACCGAAGGCCCGAAGCCCGGCCAGGACACCACGAAGGCCGTCGTGCACCTCAGGCGCGCCGACGGTGTGTACGAGGGCTGGGGAATCCACACCTGGGCGGGCGCGGCCGTCCCCACGGACTGGGCGAATCCGCTCAAGCCGGTGAAGACTGATGCTTTCGGGGCAGTGTTCGAGGTGCCCCTGAAGGACGGTGCCGCCAGTCTGAGTTACATCATCCACAACGGTGACACCAAGGAGTTCGCGGCGGACCGGGCCCTGGACTTCTCCACGTACGGACACGAGGTGTGGCTTTTGGACGGGACCCAGAAGTACCTCCTGCCGTCCACCGCGGGCTCCGCCGCCGACGTCGACCCCACAAAGTCGAAGGCGCAGTGGATCGACCGGGACACGGTCGCCTGGGAGACCGGGAAATCCGCAGCGAGCTACCAGTTGGTGTACGCGCCGGACGGCGGCATCACCGTCAAGGACGGCGCGCTCAGCGACGAAGGCCACTGGCTGCGGCTGAACCCGGTCAAGGACGGCCTCACCGCCGCCCAGCGGGCGAAGTTCCCGCAGCTGAAGGGTTATTCCGCCTTCACAGTCGATCCGCGCGACCGGGCCAGGGCGGACCAGGCCCGCACCGGGCAGATAATCGCCACCCAGCGGCTCGCCAACGGAGCCCTGCTCGCGGCGACCGGCGTGCAGACGCAGGGGGTTCTGGACGATGTCTACAGCGCCGCCGCCACCAGGGCGTCACTCGGCCCGGTCTTCGACCACGGCCGCCCGACCCTCTCCCTGTGGGCGCCGACCGCCCAGCGGGTCGACCTCGAGATCGACGGCCGTACGGTCGGCATGAAGCGGGACGCCGCCTCCGGCGTGTGGTCGGTGACCGGCCCGGAGGGCTGGTCCGGCAAGCCCTACCGCTATCTCGTGAAGGTCTGGGCGCCGAGCGTCCGGCAGGTCGTCACCAACGCGGTGACCGATCCGTACTCGACGGCCCTCACCACCGATTCGGCCCGCAGTCTTGTCGTCGACCTCCGCGACCCGCGGCTGGCTCCGCCCGGGTGGGCCACCCAGCAGAAGCCGGCCGCCGTCCCGCTGCGCGACGCGCAGATCCAGGAACTCCACGTGCGCGACTTCTCCGTCGCGGACCGCACGTCGAAGCACCCCGGCGAATACCTGGCGTTCACCGACACGGCGTCAGACGGCATGAAGCACCTGCGGGAGCTGGCCGCCGCGGGCACGTCGTACGTCCACCTCCTGCCCGTCTTCGACATCGGGACGATCCCCGAGCGGAAGTCCGACCAGGCGTCCCCGTCCTGTGACTTGAAGGTGTTCGCGCCCGACTCCGCGCAGCAACAGGCGTGCATCGCGAAGACCGCCGCGAAGGACGCGTACAACTGGGGCTACGACCCCCTGCACTACACGGTCCCGGAGGGCTCCTACGCGAGCGACCCCGAAGGGACGCGCCGGACGGTCGAGTTCCGCCGGATGGTCCAGGGCCTGAACGACTCGGGCCTGCGCACGGTCATGGACGTCGTCTACAACCACACGGTGGCGAGCGGCCAGGACGAGAAGTCCGTACTCGACAAAATCGTGCCTGGTTACTACCAGCGGCTGCTCGCCGACGGGACTGTGGCGAACTCCACCTGCTGTGCGAACACCGCGCCCGAGAACGCCATGATGGGCAAGCTCGTGGTGGACTCGGTCGTCACGTGGGCGAAGGAGTACAAGGTCGACGGCTTCCGCTTCGACCTGATGGGCCATCACCCGAAGGAGAACATCCTCGCGGTCCGCACGGCGCTCGACGCCCTGACGCCCGCGAAGGACGGGGTCGACGGCAGGAAGATCATCCTGTACGGGGAGGGCTGGAACTTCGGCGAGGTCGCTGACGACGCCCGGTTCGTCCAGGCCACCCAGAAGAACATGGCGGGTACGGGTGTCGCGACCTTCTCCGACCGCTCCCGCGACGCCATCCGCGGCGGCGGCCCCTTCGACGGGGACCCGGGCGTGCAGGGCTTCGGATCCGGGCTGTTCACCGACCCGAACTCCTCAGCGGCGAACGGGACTCCGGCCGAACAGAAGGCCCGACTGCTGCACTACCAGGACCTGATCAAGGTGGGCCTGTCCGGCAACCTGGCCGGGTATTCCTTCACCGACTCGTCCGGCCGTACGGTCAAGGGTTCCGAGGTCGACTACAACGGCTCCCCCGCCGGATACGCGGCGGTGCCCGGTGACGCGCTGTCCTACGCGGACGCGCACGACAACGAATCACTTTACGACGCGCTCGCGTTCAAGCTGCCGCCGGGCACGAGCGCGGCCGACCGGGCCCGTATGCAAGTACTCGCCATGGCCACCGCCGCGCTGGCGCAGGGGCCTTCGCTCTCCCAGGCCGGCACGGACCTGCTGCGGTCCAAGTCCCTGGACCGGAACTCCTTCGACAGCGGCGACTGGTTCAACGCCGTCCACTGGGACTGCCGGGACGGCAACGGCTTCGGGCGCGGACTGCCACCCGCGGCCGACAACAAGGACAAATGGCCTTACGGGAAACCACTGCTGACGGACCGTACGCTCACACCCGGCTGCGCGGAGATCAACGGCACGTCCGCCGCCTACCGGGACCTGCTGAAGGTGCGCACCACCGAGCCCGCGTTCTCGCTGGCCACCGGGGGCAAGGTCCAGTCGGCGCTGTCCTTCCCGCTGTCCGGCGGCGGCGAGACGCCCGGGGTCATCACGATGGAACTCGACAAGCTGGTGGTCGTGTTCAACGCCACGCCGCGGGCGCAGACCCAGGAGGTGCCCGGACTGACCGGTGCCGCCTACGCGTTGCATCCGGTGCAGGCGGCCGGGGCCGATCCGGTGGTGAAGTCGTCCTCCTATGGGAAGGGCGTGTTCAGCGTCCCCGCCCGGACCGTCGCGGTCTTCGTCCGGGACTGACCCGCGCGGGGCGCTACCGCGGGCCCGCGGGCGGGCCCGACGCGAGGTAGCCGCCGTCGTGGAAGATCAACGCCGGTCCCGGCCGGTCCCAGTGGGTGAGCACGGTGCCCATCAGCATCAGGTGGTCACCCGCCGGGACCAGCCGGCCGCGACGGCACAGCAGGGTGGCCACCGTGCCGTCGAGCAGCGGCAGACCGTGAGGACCGATCCGTACGCCGACGTCCTTGAACCGGTCGCCGGGCCCCGCGAACCGTTGGGCCAGTCCGCACTGCCCGGCGGCCAGGACGTTCACCGCGAAGTACGGCGCCCGGGCGAACACGGGGCGGCTCGCCGCCGACTTCCGCAGGCACCACAGGACAAGCGGGGGCTCCAGCGAGAGGGAGGTGAAGGAGCTGACCGTGATGCCGACCGGCGTGCCGCGGTGCGCGGTGGTCACCACGGTGACGCCCGTCGCGAAGCGGCCCAGGACGGTGCGCAGCGCGCGCTACTGTCCGAGCGCGTCGGGCGTCCGGATGCCGGTGGTGCTCACGCCGTCACCACCAAAGACACTTCGCCCGTACGGGATTCAACGCCGCTCACGCCGTCACCGCCGCTGTCCGGCACTCGGCCATCGCGGCGCGGATGTCGGGGTCGTCGGGGTCGTCGGGGTCGTCGGGGTCGTCGGGGTCGTCGGGGGCCAGGCTCAGCGCGGACTCCAGGTCGGCGAGCGCCTCGTCCCACCGCTGCGCCGACTTGTGCACCATCGCGCGGTTGAAGCGCAGGTCGGGGGCGTCCGGGTCGAGTTCCACCGCGCGCCGCAGGTCCGCCAGCGCCTGTGCCAGGTCGCCGTCCTCGTAGGCGGTGCCGGCCCACCGCGCGCGGGTCACGATTTGCTGAGCCGCACCGTGTCTCCGGAACGGCCGCCTGCGACGACGTCGATCCGTACGCCCGCGGCCTGGTCGGTGAAGGACTGACCGGGGGCGTACGCGGCCAGGTCCAGGGCGATACAGCCGGCGGGCTGGCCGCCCTGGGCGAAGATGGACTCCTGGAGGACGGCGAAGAGCGGGTTGTCGGTGAACCCGGTCAGCCCCACCAGCTGCTGGAGGAATGTGCCGGTCAACTCCCCCTGTGCGTCGAGTGCTTCGTCCAGCAGCCAGTGCACCCGCTCGAAGCCGTCACCCATGCCGAAGGCGAGGCCGAGGGTGCGCAGTCTGCGGGCGGTGAGGCGGTCGCCGTCCGGGAGGCGCACGTCGGTGGCGGTGAGCAGGTCGGCGATCCGGCGCAGCAGGGCCGCGTCATGCGGGTAGCGGTCGTAGTACTCCAGTACGCGGTTACGCACCCGCGGGTAGGTGCGCGCGTAAAGGTCGTCGGCGGGGTCCGGTGATCCCCTCGCGGAAGCGTCAGTAATATTTCACATTGCACTGCCATTGCCAAGAGTCTCCCGCAGGGAGCTTCCCGGACGCGGATCAGGCGTGGCTCCCCCGCCTCCGGTCGGCGGCAACCATCCGTTGCACCCGGGCGGGCAAGCCGCTAGGCCCTGGGTCCGGCACCGCGCACCCGGGATGGTGATGACACGGCGCGGGCAGCTCGCACGTCGGCCGACCGCCGGACACCAGCCCGGCGTCACACCAGGAGGCAACCGAGATGGCCACGTCCCAGGACCACCGCCCGAGCGCACGCTTCCACCGGTCCCACCGCGCGGCCCCGGTGGGCACCACCCGCACCGCGGGCACCAACGCCACCAACGCCACCAACGCCACCAACGCCACCAACGCCACCAACGCCACCAACGCCACCAACGCCACCAACGGGACTGTCCGCTCCGCGCGCTCACCGGTCCGGGCCGCCGACGCGGCGATCGCCGGATTGCGGGTCCTGCTGGGCTTCGTCTTCCTGTGGGCGTTCCTCGACAAGATGTTCGGCTTCGGATACGCCACCGCGGACGGCAAGGGCTGGGTGGACGGCGGCTCGCCGACCAAGGGCTTCCTGTCCCACGTACACGTCGGCCCGATGGCCTCGACGCTGCGCGGCTGGGCCGGTGACACGTGGGCCGACTGGTACTTCATGCTGGGTCTGCTCGGAGTCGGCCTCGCGCTGATCCTCGGCATCGGGCTGCGCCTCGCGGCCGTGGCGGGCACCCTCATGATGGCCTTCATGTGGATCGCCGAATGGCCACTGGCCAAGCACCTCGACAGCGGCGCACCGAGCATGTCCACGAACCCGTTCGCCGACTACCACCTCGTCTACGCGCTCGCCCTGGTCGCCCTCGCAGTCTTCGCGGTCCGCAGCCGGCTGGGCCTGGGCGCCCGCTGGAACCGGCTCCCGATCGTGGACCGCAACCGCTGGCTGCTCTGAATCCGCCGGAACCCGGCCGGGCCCGTCAAAGTGACGGCGTCCGGCCAGTTCCTGTTTTTCCGGTCGGATGGAAAAGGCGGCAACAGCAGAGACCCTGGAAACGCGCCGGGAGTTCCTCCCGACCGACAGGTTCCGGGACCGGCGAGTCCGCGCACCGCGATACGCGCGGGGCAGGACAGTCCCCCGCCCGGCATGGCGCACCCTAAAACAACGCAAAGACACCGCAGGTCAGGAACCTCCTTGTCGTTTGTGAGCGTGTTCTGAAAGGACAACACCCGTACGCGAACAGAACTTGGAGTCCCGCTGTGACACGGCCGTCCACACACCGCACCCTGCGTCGTCTGCCCGCGATCGCCGTAGCCGGAGCACTCGCCTTCGGCGGGGTCGCCTGCGGTTCCGGGTCCGACAACCCACCCCACAGGGAAGGCTCGGCGGAGGCCGTACAGACACCCACGGACGCCCCGGGTTCCGCCGACCCCGCCGCGTCGATCCCACCACCGCTGGTGTCCGACGTGCTTGTCCGCACCACCGCGGGCGGTGGGCGCACGGTGGCGCTGACCTTCGACGACGGCCCGAGCCCGCAGTGGACACCCCAGGTGCTGGCCCTGCTCAGGCAGTACGGCGCGAAGGCCACGTTCTGCATGCTCGGCCCCAACGCCAAAGCCAACCCCGCGCTGGTCAAGAAGGTCGTCGCGGACGGCAACCGGTTGTGCGACCACTCGGTGACCCACGACGAGGGCATGTCGAAACGCCCGGTGTCCCGGATCAAGTACGAGATCGCCACCGCCCACGACCAGATAGCCGCCGCTGCGGGCCCCGGCGTCCGGATCGACTGGTTCCGCGCACCGGGCGGCGACTGGTCACCGCAGGTCCGCGCGATGGCGGCGGGTTACGGCATGCGCTCACTCGACTGGTCGGACGACACCCGCGACTGGCAGCGCCCCGGCGCCGACAAGATCCTGGCCAACGCGCAGAAGGAACTGAAGCCGGGCGGGGTGATACTCATGCACGACGCCGGGGGCGAGCGCTCCCAGACGCTGGCAGCCCTGAAGCAGTTGCTGCCGTGGCTGGTGAAGGAGGGCTACAAGTTCGACTTCCCGGCGTAGCAGGCTCCAGACCTTAACCGCTCACGATGTGCAGCCGGACCGGCTCCTTCAACGCGGCGGACGCCCCGTCGAAGTCCGCCAGCCGCGCCGCGACCGTCGCAACGGCCAGCCGTTCCGGCAGCGCTGCGGAAAACTTCAACCCCCGTACAGCACGCGGGTCAACACTCGGCAGCACCAGGCCGTCACCGGCGCTCACATGCGCGCTGCGCCACATATCGAGTGTCAGATCTTCACGGAGCCGGACATACGAGTCAGTCGGCCGTTGCACGGGGTCGGCGACCGACGAAAGAGTCGCGGCGAGCGTGGCGTTGGCCCGGAACCCCGCCCAAGTCCACCAGCGAACGTCGGTTCCAGTGCGGGTGATGAGCGTGCCCGCCGGGTGCACGCTGTCCGGCGCTTTCTCGTCGCGCAGTTCCTGGAGGCACGCCTCGGCCCGCCGTGTCAGGTTGACGGACGGGTCGGCGCCCAACAGCACATCGCGCATAGAACGCGTCAGATCGTACGAGAGTCCGGCGATCCCGTTACCCGTCCACTTGGCGACTCCCCCGCCATCTGCGGGTTCCACAAAGGCCCGCTTCCTCCCCCAGTCGATGAAGGTGACCTGCCAACTCCTCCCGCCGAGCAGCAGACGACGGGGGCCTGCACATTCCTCGGTAAGTACCGAAGGGTCGGTCTGCCCGATCTCCGTACGTCCCGACAGCACCGTGAACTGCGGAGGTGCGGTGAACGATGCAGTCAGGTCGATGAAGTGCCGGTGCCCGAAACGCCGTTCCGCCTCCGGACCGATGAAGAGCAGACTGCCGTCCTCGTCGAGGAATCCCTCTCCGACCAGATGTCGCACGATGGGCTCGGCTGAACGGTCGAAAGGTGCTAGCCCGTTCCATTCCCGATCCCAGAGTCTGTCGCCGACCTTGTGCTGTTGCAGGACTACGGCAAGCAGTTGCTGCGCCACCAAGTGCCGGGGCTCGGGCGGGGGGATGACGGGCTCAACCCACCCGCGTCCCCAAAGCAGGAGCAGCCCTGCCGACTGGAGCAAGGTCTCCTCCCGGGTCGCCAGGAACAGACAGTTTCGTACGCTGCCCGCCCGCCGCCCTGTTCGGCCGATGCGCTGCAGGAACGAAGCGACGGTGCCCGGCGCGTCGATCTGGATGACCCGGTCCAGGTCACCGACGTCGATGCCGAGTTCAAGAGTGGAAGTGGAAACAATGACGCAGTCGCGGGCCTCCGCGAACGCCAGTTCCGAGCGGGCCCGCTCTTCGACGGACAAAGAAGCGTGCGAGAGGAAGGTCGTGATGCCGCGGATCCGCAGATCCGCTCCGAGTTGTTCGACCTGCCGACGGGAGTCACAGAAGACGAGCCGCTTTTCGCCGCGGTGCAGGATGGAGATGAGTTTCGCCGCGTTCTCCAGCGAGCCGACGTAGTCGAGTTCCACCTCACCGGCGGGCCGGGGATCAATGGGTGTCACCGCCTGGTCGGGTGCGACGACCTGCCCGGGGCGGCTGCCCGCTCCCGAGCCCTGAAGCCACGTCAGCAACTGCTGCGGGTTGCCGACCGTTGCCGACAGGCCGATGCGCTGGATGGCCCGGCCGGTGATCCGCTCAAGCCTTTCCAGTACGGCCAACAGGTGCCAGCCCCGGTCGTCCCCCGCGAAGGCATGCACTTCGTCCACGACCACCGCACGGATGGAACCGAGCATCCGCGCGTGGTCGGTCTTGATCCCGATGAGCATGGCCTCAAGAGACTCGGGGGTGGTGAGGAGGATGTCCGGCGGTTCCGCGCGGATGCGCTTGCGCTGTGACTCCTTGGTGTCCCCGTGCCAGAGCTCCGCACGCCGACCGATCCACTGCGCGTACGAGTCGACCCGGGTGACCAGGTTGTTGAGCAGCGCCTTGAGCGGACACAGGTACAGCACGGACGTGCCGGTCCAACGCTGCGCGGCCATCGCCGAAAGCAACGGGAAGCACGCGGCTTCAGTCTTGCCGCCCGCGGTCGGCGCGAGCAGGACGGCGTCCTGACCATCCATCAGCGGATCGATCGCGGCGCGCTGCAACGGACGCAGATCGGGCCAGCCGAGGGTGTTCACGATGTGGTGCAGCACCACCGGATCGAGCCGGTCCAGGGGGTCTGCCGGCTGCGTCATCACAGGTCCAGGTCGATGTCGTCTGCCGAGCCGGAAGCCGCCAGATTCCGTTCCGTGTCCGTGAGTTCGCTTCCGGAGAGAGTCAGTCTGTAGTGCCTTCGCGGATCGAAGTCGTCGAACTGGTCGATGCGGTCCAGCACATCGCCGACCAGTTTCTTCAGGAACAGCCGCGGTGCCACACCCACCTTGCCGCCGAGTGCGCCCCCGACCGCTGCGGCGAGATCCGCGATGTACTTGTCGTCCGCAAGGGCTTTGATCCGGCCAGGCGCAGCGGCTGATTCCGCGTACAGGTCACGGATCGTGATCCCGAGGCCGATGAGCGAGTCCAGATTGAATCCAGGCAGTCGCACCTGTACGGCGCGCGGATTGTCGAAGCGCGGGTCGGTGGTGAAATCCGTGGCGAGCCGCTGGGCCAGTGGGGCGAGTCGCTGGACGCCCTGTTGTCCGTCATAGAAGGCGGGAGTTCCGGTGATCACCAGGTAGAGGCCGGGGAACCGGCCGGAGTGCACTTCGTCGATGAGCTGGCGCAGGGCGTTGAGTGCCTTGTCCCGCGCGTCGGAGCGTACCCGCTGAAGGGTTTCGACTTCGTCGAGCACGACGAACAGTCCCGCGTGTCCGGAGTCCCTCAGCACGGTGAGCAGGCCCTGCAGGAACCCGAAGGCGCCAAAGTGGTCCAGATCGCCGCGTACGCCGGCGCTTCTGCGCGCGGACGCCGCCACATGGGGCTGCCCGCCCAGCCAGGCCAGCACGGCGGCAGCAGTGCTTTCGTCCCCCGCTTCGAGGGCCGCCCGGTAGCCGCGCAGGGCGGTGGCGAACGACGGGGCGTGCCGGGAGACCTCAGCCAGCCGGGCCGCGAGCAGTTGCTCCACCTCGCCCGGCAGATCCTCTTCCGAGGCCCCGGCGGCCAAAGCGTCCTCTTCCAACGCGTAGAACCAGGCGTCCACCACGGAGCGCAGTGCACTCGGCGGGAAGCTGGAAGTGGCGAGGCGCTCGGTGAGACGGCGGTAAACGGTCTCCAGCTTGTGCAGCGGCGTCTCGGTCTCCGAAACCTGGATCTCAGCGACGGCGAAGTTGCGGCGTTTGGCGCGTTCACCGAGCCAGCGGGTGAAGAACGTCTTTCCGGACCCGTACTCGCCCCGTACGGCCTTGAACACCGATGCCCCGGAGGAAACAGCGTCCAACTCTGCGTCAAGGGCGGTTTCGAAACGGCCGAGCCCGGTGGCGAGCAGGTCGAGCCCGTTCTCGGGCACGGCACCGCGGCGCAGCGCGTCGATCACGTCGCGACGGCGGGCCGCGCTGACGGGGACGGAGGAGTTGCTTGTGCTCACCCGGACAGTCTCCCATTGATCATGTGACAGGGAAGGCCGGTGTTCACGATGCCGTCGCCACGTGAAACAGCCGATACAGCAGATACAGCAGATACGGCAGATACGGCAGATTGCCGTTCGTTTTCGCATAACCAAGCTGCTCCATAAATCGGAATTTACGGAGGAATTCAGACATTCACGACCTGCCCGTGAGGTATTTGCTCTATAAAATGGCAAAAAATTGGCGTTCGGTCGGCATTTACGCAATAAGGCACCGCCCGCCGGCCGCCGGAGGCGTGGCACCGCCCAATCACCTTGACATGCTGGTGACTTCTGGGCTGAGATTCGCCGTTGAGGATCAAAATCCAGGGGGAATCCTTCAGTGGCACTCGACAGTCCCAAGTTGCGGGAAGTTCTGCAGCACATCAAGGCCGGCAAGCTCCAACTGCCCGACTTCCAGCGGGAGTGGAAGTGGGACGACGAGCGGATCCGGGCACTCCTCGCGACGGTGACGCTTGATTACCCCCTGGGTGTGGTGATGACCCTGGAGACCGACGGGAAACCGCCCTTCAAGGCACGGCCGCTGACTGGTTCAGACGTACCGGCCGGGCACGTCCCCGCACAGCTTCTGCTGGATGGCCAGCAGCGCCTCACGTCGCTCTTCCAGGCACTCCAGCTGAACCGGCCCGTGGAGACGGTGGACGCGCGGGGGAAGAAGTTGCGCCGCTGGTACTACATCGACATGGCCCGGGCCGTCGACAAGGCCGCCGACCGTGACGACGCGGTGATTTCCGTGCCCGAAGACCGGATCCTGCGTGCGGACTTCGCCCGCAAGGTACGTCTCGACCTGAGTTCCCCGGAGCTGGAGTGCGCAGCCGGCTATTTCCCCTTGAACCTGGCCTTCGACACCGACGCGACCAGCATCTGGCAGCAGTGCTTCGTCGGCGCTGACCACAAGAACTGGGGCGTCTGGGCACAGTTTCAGGAACGGGTACTTGAAAACATCAAATCCTTCCAAGTCCCTATGATCAGACTCGCTGCCAACACGACGAAGGATGCCGTGTGCGCGGTGTTCGAGCGGGTCAACCTCGATTCGTCAGTGGGGTCTGATTACTGACTGAACCGGTAGGTTGCCCGTAATGTCCCCAGCCGTTCGGGGACGGGCCGTCGCGTGACGCCGC